>CANHHG010000009.1 GCA_947460615.1 Bacteroidota bacterium | reverse complement strand
GTAACTTCTTTAGATTCGTTTGGTTGCAATTCAACCATTTCAAATCCTTTAAGTTCTTTTTCAGGTCTTGTTGTACTTGCAACTAAATCACGAATATAAAATTGAGCAACTTCTTTTCCAGTTACTTTCCCGGTGTTTTTGAGTGTGAAACTAACCTTAATTTCACCATTTTTTGACAATGAATTTGCACTTAACTTCAGGTTAGAATATTCAAATTTAGAATAACTCAACCCATAACCAAATGGATAAAGCGGCGTGTTTTTTTCGTCAGAATAATGAGACCAGAATACACTTTCAGGTTCGCTCATTGTTGGTCTTCCCGTATTTTTGTAATTGTAATAAATTGGCACTTGACCCACATTTCTAGGAAAAGTCATTGGTAATTTTCCACTTGGATTGTAATCACCATATAGTACTTGAGCAATTGCATTTCCACTCTGAGTTCCTAAATGCCACGCTTCAACAATAGCCGGTATGTGAGCATCAGCCCATGGAATTACCAAAGGGCGTCCGTTGTTTAAAACTAGAACAATATTCGTATTTACTTTATATATTTCTTCTAATAACTCTTGTTGAACTCCTGGTAAACCTAGTTCAGTTCTACTTCTTCCCTCTCCTGTTTGCAATCCGTGTTCTCCTAAAACCATCACCACCACATCTACTTTTTTTGCTAAAGCAATCGCTTCACCAAATGCTGATTTATCCGTGGTATTTATTTTAGTTTCCCAAACAAATTGAGTTCTTCCAACAGTTACATCAGCACCTTTAGCATAGGTAAGTTGGTTGTCTTTGTATTTTTGCAATCCTTCTAAAACAGAAACTGCAGTATTATCATCAGCTGCTATTCTCCAACTTCCTAAAGGACTAGTTTTATCATTTGCTAAAGCGCCAATTAATCCGATTTTTACCCCAGATTTTTTTAGTGGCAATAAATCATTTTCATTTTTCAAAAGTACAATCGACTTTTTAGCAACATCTAAAACTCCGTCTTGAAAAGCTTGCTTTCCAACCGTTTGTTTTTCATTATTTTCGTCACAATATTTATATGGATTTTCAAACAATCCCAATTCAAATTTTACTTTTAATATTCTTCCCGCAGCGTCATCGATAAAGCTTTCGTTAACTTTACCTTCACGAACGAGGTTCACTAAATTTTCAACATAAGCGTTAGATTCCATATCCATATCAGAACCAGCATTAACGGCGATTTCAGTAGCTTGTTTATTATCTTTTGCATAACCATGATTTATCATTTCACCAATTGAACCCCAATCGGAAACGACAAAACCATTAAAGTTCCAATCCCCTTTAAGAATTTTTCTTTGCAAATAAGAACTACCCGTTGAAGGAATACCACCAATTTCATTAAAAGAATTCATAAAAGTTCTAACTCCAGCATCAGAAGCTGCTTTAAATGGTGGCAAAATGATATTTTGTAAAGTAGATTCACTAATATCCACTGTATTATAATCGCGCCCAGATTCTGCAAAAGCATAACCAGCAAAATGTTTTGCGCAAGCTAAAATAGATTTATTCGATTTAAAATTATCTCCCTGAAAACCTTGAACTCTCGCAATTGCAATTTGGCTACCCAAAAATGAATCTTCGCCTGCACCTTCCATGACACGGCCCCAACGAGCATCACGAGCAACATCTACCATTGGTGCAAAAGTCCAATTGATACCCTCTGAAGAAGCTTCTTCGGCAGCCATAGAAGCGGAATTTTTTATTGCTTGTAAATCCCAACTAGCAGCCTCAGCTAATGGTATTGGACTTATTGTTTTGTATCCATGTATTACATCAAATCCAAAAAGCAAAGGAATACCTAAACGAGTTTGTTCTACAGCAATTTTTTGAATGGCACGAACATCCTTTACCCCTTTTACATTTAGCATTGCGCCAACTCGACCGCTTTTCAAATCGGCATATTTTTTTGCTGCTTGACCGTCCTTTGGGGAAGGCCCAGTAATATCCCAAAATCCGTTATATTGATTCATTTGACCCACTTTTTCTTCTAAGGTCATTAGTTTTAAAATAGAATCCACTTTTACATCCATTGGATTTATTCTATAATTAGAATCGACTAGTGCTTTAGGAGCAGAGCAACTTAAAAAGAATAAAGTAATTAATACAATTAGAGATTTTAATAGGTTTTTCATCAAATGATAATTCAATAATTCATAAAAACAACAAGCAATAAGTGATTGCTTGTTGTTATCAATATCATATTTTTATTGGTAAACTCTTACGTAATCAACCGACATTGAAGATTGTGTAAATGTAGGATCTACAGGTCCTCCAAAAGTACCACCCATAGCCACATTCATAATTAAGAAAAAGTCGCTATTGAAAGGAAGTGAATTTGTATTTAACACAGAATGAAACAATACGTTATCTACATAAAAACGGATAGATTGTGGACTCCAAATAACTTTGTATATATGATACGTACTAGAAACATTCGTTGAAGTAATTCGAGACGTAACTCCATTACCACCTGAACGACCAGTGTAGTGAACAGTTCCATGAATAATATTTGGTTCAAAACCTTTATGTTCCATAATGTCAATTTCACCACAAGCAGGCCAAGTATTTGTTGCATAATTTTGTCCTAACATCCATAAAGCAGGCCAAGTACCCGCTCCAGCAGGTAACTTTGCTCTAAATTCTACTTTACCATATTTAAATTCGAATTTATTTTCTGATTTTAATCTAGCAGAAGTATAAGAGTTACCGGTTTTTACAGCCGTAATTACTAAATTACCACCTTGTACCACAGCATTTGTAGGGCTGTTAGTGTAGTTTTGAAGTTCTCCATTACCCCATCCGCCTGCACCTAAATCATAACCCCATTTATTTGGATCTGGAGCTCCGTCTGTAGTGAATTCATCAAAAAATACTAAATTAGAATAATCAGTTGCATCTTGTGTAGGTTGAACTGATGTAAAAGTATGGTACCAAGCTAAAGCTGGATTTCCACCCATTACGGCACGAACCACCATTCTAGTTTCAGAAATTGATAAAATTTCATAAGAGCTTTGGCCAATATAGTAACCCATAAAACCACCGTCAGAGAAATTCATCATGGTTCCACGTGTACGAGTTGCGGCACTAGGGCTTGCCATAACCACTGATTCAGAAGGTCCTAAATTCACATTTTTTAAACCTCCTGCATTATAGTTGTAACAAAAATCATAACCCGCAGTTCCACCTGCTACACTTTGAAAATCTTTATTAAAAAAGGTCTGACCTTGATTGTTTAATTGGAATTTTAATTGATTCCCCACTTTTGAAAAAATCAATTCATTTCCATAAAGGCAGGCACTATCTGGTGAAGCTGCTTTTTCCCATGGTGCTGTTTGGTACCATAGTGGAAAATAATTTTGATTATCATCCGAGCTGTTTGGTCCAACACCAAGGTGTCCTGGCTCAGCAGCTGCAAAATACCACGTTTTTTGAGAACCTCCAGTTAAGAATTGTACTGCTTCAGGGTCTTCAAAATTACTTAATATAGTTACATCTAAGGTGGTAGTTGCTGCGACACCGCCCTTTCCAGTAGCAATCACAGTAACCGTAAAAGTATTTAAACCTGTTTGATTGTATCTTTTCTCAAATATACCTGAAGGTGCATTGGTTGTAGTTCCATCTCCAAAAATGTATCGATAGGAAATTGCATTGTCTGCTTTTGCTGTAAATAGCACTTTTCCACTACCGTCACCATTAGGAGCAGTTGTATTATTCTGACCTAAAATTCGGGCGCTAACCACAAAATTTGAAGGCGTATCAATATCTCCGAATGTATTAATATCCTCTTGACAACTTACCATCAAGAATAAAGTAATTAGGGAGGCAATATTTAATATTTTTTTCATTTTAATAATATTTAGTTTATGAAAATAATTCATAATTAGTTAGTCAAAATTACAGAGTCAAAATAGAAGGTATAATTTGCAGAAGAATCTCCTTGAGTACCTAAATCAAAAATAAAAACTAATTTTTGATATGAATTTGTAGTAGGAATAGCAGTGTAGTCGAAAGTTAATTCTTGCCAAGCGTTTGCGGTAGTAATTGTAACTTCTTTTTCAAAATTGATTCCCGAATTGGTTAAATTTTCAACTTTTAATAATAATTTAGCACCAGCACGTGGTGAATATACTTTAACTTTAAATTTCTTATTTACTGAAAAGTCTATCGGTGAAGAGAGTGATAATAAACTTCCTCCCCAAACTTGTCCAGGTCCTTTAATCATTTTTCCAACAAATGCCGAAGTATTTATACCTGTTGGAAATGGATTAGCCACTCTAGTTGAGTTTCCACCATCAAAATTTAGGAAAGTATAAGGTACTGAAGTAGATTCGAAATCAATCGGTAAACCTAATAATACCGATCTGGTTACAGTAACCATTCTTGTAAAAGGAACTGCTGATTGCGCACTTCCACTCACTGCCAACACTCTAACTTGGTAGGTTCCAGGATTAGTATAAACATGTGTTTTTGTTTCTCCTTCTAAGAATGTTTCAGGAACTTCATTAGGATTTTCACCATAGTAAATTTTAAAATTTGTTTGAAAATCAGCGGTTGCAGTAACGTTAATCTCCATTGTGTTTAACGTTGAAACCGTTAAATTAACCGCTAAATTGGTTGGCGGGAAGAATGAAATAGCCAACGGAAAAGTTCTTTCTGTTCTTTTACCATTTAATGTAATTCCCACCACTCTAAGGGTGTAATTACCTTCATTGTATCGATGTATTGTTGGAACACCAGCACCTAATAATGCAGGTTGAACTGTACTGTCACCATAATACACTTCAAATTGTGAAATTCCTTCTCCAATTGGAATAATAGTTACAGTACCTGTATTATCAGGGGAAATAGATATTTTTGCAGAAATGTTCGTTGGTGCTGCAATAGCATCCAAATTAATTTCTTCATTGTCTTTAGCACATCCTGTTAGAATGGTTAAAACAAATAGGCTAAGTAATAGTTTGATATTTTTCATAGTTCTCATTTTTAGTATCCAGGATTTTGTTGCCAATTACCATTTGAAAATTGGATTTCTTCAAAAGGAATTGGGAATAACTCGTTTTTATTTGCTGCAAAGCCAGTAATTTTTCCAACTGCTTTTCCAGTACGTACAAGATCAAAGAAACGGTGACCTTCACCTAATAACTCTAATCTTCTTTCCGTCCAGATAGCATCAGTTAAGGACTGACCTGTAAGGCTAATTCTGTGGTTGGTATCTCCAAATGCTCTATCTCTAACTGCATTAATGTATTGTTGCCCTTTTGAATTATTTCCAGAACGGCTATACGCTTCAGCAGCCATTAGCAATACGTCAGCATAACGAATAGAACGATAATTATTTGGATTGGTTAAGTTTTGATCTCCCACATTGGCATCACCTTGACGAGCAATATATTTTCGGTTAAAGAAACCGGTATGTTTGTAACCCATTCCATAAGAAACACCAGCATTTAATGTAGCCCAAGTTGCGATATTTAAAATAGCAACATCTCTTCTATTATCTCCAGTTTCAAAAGAATTGAAGGCTTCTTGAGTTGGTACGTTAAAACTATAACCAGAATCAAAAAGTGGTCCTACATAATTTCTTATACCATTAAAACCAACTGCTACGTTTCCTTCACTACATTGAAGACATCCAAAACTAGCACCTTCGGCATCAGTATATTGAACTTCAAATACAGATTCTGCATTATTTTCTCCAGAATTTTCAAAAATGGAATTGTAGTTATTTACTAAAGAATAAGTATTCGAAGTAATTAAACTTTCTAATACTGCAGCACTTTCTACAAATTTATTTTGGTATAAATAAACTTTTCCTAATAATGCTTGAGCGGCACCCTTAGTAGCTCTACCTTTTTGTGAAGCTATTGGATTTAAGTTATTGATCGCAAACAATAAATCGGCTTCAATTGAGGCATACACCTCAGCTGTAGAAGATCTAGGAATAGATTTTTCATCATTTACACTAAATCTCTTATCTCCTTTTAAAGGAATTCCACCAAAAAATTTAACCAATTCAAAATGATAATAGGCTCTTAAGAATCTTGTTTCACCGATAACTTGATTTTTATTTGCAAAATCAGTTTTGTCTTTAAATTCCATGATGTAGTTACAACGTTGAACTCCAGCAAACATCCAATTCCAAACGTCTTTCAAGTTTGGATTTACTGCTGTGTGCGTCATTTCATCGATTTGTTGAATTCCAATTACATCAGTAGCACTTTCGCCACCAGATAAAGTATTGTCAGAAGCAATTTCACCTAACATTACGTTGATGTAAGAAGATTGTAACATGTCATAAGCTCCAATTAGGGCTTTATTGTAATCGGATTCTGAGTTGAAATAACTTTCAGAATCAATTGTATAAGGTGCTTCTTCATTTATAAATTCCTTAGAACAAGAAACCGTTATTAATGAAGTTGTTACTAATAAAAAAGCGGTTAGAATAGTATATTTTTTCATTTTAAAGAGATTAAAAATTAAGATTTAGACCAATTGAAAATATTCTTGGTGCTGGATAGAAACCAGAATCAATTCCTCCAGCTATAGGATCTCCTGTATTTGCAGTAGCGTCAAACCCTCTGTATTTAGAGAAAGTATATACGTTATTTATGGATCCATACAATCTGAATTTAGAAATTCCAAAACTATCAATAATCTTTTTAGGAAGAGAATATCCTAATTGAATCGTTTGAATTCTCAAAAAAGAAGCATCTTCTACAAAATAACTTGAAAATAAATTATTGCTTGAAGCTCCGGTTGTTACTCTAGGAACGGTATTACTTGTTCCTTCTCCAGTCCAACGATCCAATATGTAATTAAGTTTATTCAACTTGTTTTCTGTTCTTTCGTAATTTCTTATCATGTCATTTCCAACAGAGGCATAAGAATAAGAAACAAAATCAAAGTTTTTGTAATTTAAATTAATATTAAATCCAAGTGTATAATCAGCAATTGATTTCCCAATGTAAGTTCTATCTTTAAAATCAACTACTCCATCACCATTAACATCTTTAAATCGAATGTCCCCAGGGGAAGTTGGTGATCCTAAATTTTGAGCAGGTGCTGCATTAATTTCCGCTTGATTTTGAAAAATACCCTCTGTTTGAAGACCGTAGAAAACTCCAATTGGCTGACCCACTTCCATTCTTGTAGGAGGTAATTGTCCTATTGCAAAAGAGCCGCCTTCGATATAATTAGTAGAGTTGTTCACTTCTAATACTTCGTTATTGATAGTGGTAATATTGAATCCTAAATCGTATTTAAAATCATTGATATTGTCTTTATAATTCAAAACCAATTCGAAACCTGAGTTTTTAACTTTTCCAGCATTTACTGCAGGCGCTCCTGAACCAGGTGCGTAACCTCCATTGATTCCTGAAATTGGCACTCCACCAATAATTAAATCTGATCTTGTATTATTAAAATAATCAGCGGTCACTTCCAATTTATTATCAAATAACTTGGATTCAAATCCTAAATCTATTTTGGTATCAGACTCCCATCTTAAATCCTTATTAGGAATTGTTCCCACGGCTACTCCTGTAGTTAAAATGTTATCAAAAACATAAACTCCTTCACCAGATAATTGAGATCGGTAAGCATTTGATGGAGCGACATCATTTCCTAAAGTACCATAACTTCCCTTTAATTTTAAGAAATTAACAATTCCATTTTTATTAAAGAAATCCTCCTGAGAAACTAGCCATCCTCCTAAAATTGATTTGAAATAGGCTACACTATTATTTTCAGAAAAGCTACTTGATTGATCTCTTCTAAAAATGAAAGACAACAAATATTTCTCTTTAAAATTGTAATCTAAAGTGGTAAATATTGATGGTCGCTTGTATGGAGTAGATTTATACGATCCATTAGTCACAATTCCAGGTCTAGGAAGTGAATTAGGATCAACATCTAAATCTACAAAAGTAGGCGCACCTGCTAAAGCAATATCTGCAAATTGCCATGAATTATATGGTACATTGAATCCTGTAGCGAACAATCCTTCTCCTTTATTTTGGAATAAAGTTCCTCCAACAGTCAATTTAATTTTGTGATCTTCTAAGAAAGTTTTTTCATATTCTCCAAATAAATCAAAAGTAAAACTACTGAATCGGGTCGCTTTCTGAGATACACTATTATTAGTTACATTAAAAACTTTTGAATTACCGTAATCAATTCTTTTACTAAATGATTTCCCTACATCATTTGCAGAATCAAAACCATATCGAGTAGTAATTTTTATATCGTCCGTTGGTTTGTATTGCAATACAAAATTACCATTGATTCTTTGTTGGTTATAGTTATTGTAGGTATTTTCAATTTGTGCTAAAGGGTTGATTACTTCATTTCCAAAACCTGGAGTAGCAGGAACTAATGTATATGTTCCATCAGTATTATATGGAGAAAGTGTAGCTGGGGTATTAATTGCATTAAATAATACTGAACCGATACCATTTTCATTTAAACTCTTTCTGTTATAATCAGTGTAAATTAAGTTGGTTGAGAAATTTAATTTTGGTGAAATATCGATACCCAATGATATTCTGGCGTTGCTTCTATCGAATCCAGATTTATCTAATCCAATAATACCATCTTGAGCAATATTCGAAGCACTTAAAGAAAAAGTAATTTTATCTGATCCACCAGATAAAGAAAAATCTCTATTTGAAATACCTGCTTTTTGGAAAACTTGATCTTGCCAATCAGTTCCCTTTCCTAAACCAGTCACAATAGGATAAGGCAAAGCTTGTCCCCCATTTCCATAACTTTCATTTAATAAAAGAGCATATTCTGTTGCATCTAACAATCTAATTTTTTTAGTAGTTTCTTGGAAACCAAAATAAGAATTAAAGGAAACTTTAACTTTAGAATTTTTCTTACCCATTTTAGTTGTTACCAATACGACTCCATTGGCCCCTTTAGAACCATAAACCGATGCTTGAGCATCTTTTAAAACCGTTACCGATTCTATATCAGATGGGTTTAGCAAACTAATATCTCCTTCATACCCATCTATTAAAGTATAGGGAGCATTACTTGAGTTTGAAGATATACCTCTAATTCTAATATTAAATCCTGAACCTGGCGCTCCAGAACCACTAGTTACCACAACACCGGCAACTGTTCCTTGCAAAGCTTGAGTAGCATTTATAGGTTTTAACTCATCAATAGTCTTGCTAGAAACCACTGAAACCGAACCTGTAACATTACGTTTCTTTTTGGATCCATAACCAACTACTACAATTTCATCCAAATTCTCTGAAGAAGTTTGCATTTGCACGCTGATTGTTTGTGACTTGTTGGCTTTATATTCATAATTTTTATAACCTATAAAACTAAAAATTAACTTAGATCCTGATGGAACTTTAGAAAATTTAAAGCTACCGTCTACATCAGTAATTAAAAATTGTGAGGAATTTTGAATTTCAACATTTACGCCTACTAAAGGAGTATTTGTTTTGGAATCAATTACTTTTCCACTAATTTCAACAAATTGGGAATAACCAACTGAAGAAAAAAGTATAAAAGCAATAAATAATAATTTTGATTTCATAATAATTTGGTTTGTTTTAAGAATATAAAAATATTGTTATGCAGTGATAAAAAAATAAAAGTCACCACAACAAAAATCATACAATTGAAAATAATAATCTGATTGTGATTAAACGTATAAAAAAATCAATTATATGAGGCTTTAATGGCGCTATCTTCGGAAAAATTAATTTAAATTTATATGAAAAATGAATATTATTATAGTCGTATGTTGTGGCGTTGTATAGTTATAGCAGAAAAAAGTTAGTTAGTTAAATGGATAAAATATACTCAACTAGACCCTGTTCATGGGGTAATTCCATTTTTTTACGCAATCGATAGCGTTTAATCTCTACACTTCGAACAGAAATATTAATCAAAGGCGCCACTTCTTTAGAAGAAAGGTTCAATCTCAGGTAGGCACAAAGTCGTAAATCATTTGGGGTTAGTGAGGGATGTGCTAATTTTACTTTCTTCAAAAAGTCTTTATCCGCATTATCAAAAGCCTCTTTAAAAACGGTCCAAGAGTCTTCTTCCGAGATGTTTTTAGTAATGTTTTTAATCACCGATTTTATACTATTATTACTCTCTTCAGAGGTGTTTTTTAAATCTTCTTTAATCAGTGATAAAAGTTCGTTTTTCTTGATTAAACTCATTGTTGAAACAGCCAATTCTTTATTTTTTGTATCAACATCTTGTGAGAGTTGTTCATTTCTAATTTTCATCAATTCTTGAGAATTCTCCAGTTCTTTAATTTCTAGCAATAAATTATTCTCTTCAATCAATTTTTCTCTTTGAGTATGATAATAGTTTTTATACGCTTTATTAATAAAATGAGCCAATACCATAAATACGATCAAATAAAAGATAACTGCGAAATTTGTAGCATACCAAGGTTTATGAATAACAAATGTATAAGTCGCGATGTTTTCTGGGGAGGAATTCGCTATTTTAGCTCTCACCTTAAAAGTATATTCCCCAGGAGATAAATTTTTAAAGTTTACTGATGATTTTGCATTCCATTCACTCCATTCGTCTTGAACACCTTCAAGTAAGTATTGATATTCGGCATTTATGTATTTATTATATTCTGGTACAGTGTAATTAAACGTTATATTATTTTCTTCATGCTTGAACTCCCCTTCTTCTGTTATTGGGGCAAAAAAAGAAGTCTCATTTATTTTATTTACACTAATGTTTGAAATTGAAACATTATAATTTTTAAAACTCAAATCATTGATGTTCATGGTATAATAACCATCCGTAGTTCCAATTAAATAGCCGTAATTAGAAATTTGAGTAATGTTTTCAAATCCTGACATCGAATTGGTTAATGCTGCTGGAATTGGAATGTTATTTTGTTTTAAATCGGAGCTTAATTTACTTAGGGTGAAATAATGAATATAGTTTTTAGAAAACAACCAAATTTTATTTGAATTATCTACAATCATCTTACCTGAAGTGTATTCGTCATTTTCAAATACAGAACTTAATAATTTATCTTTCTCGAATTCATTCGTTTTTAAATTCAATTTTAATATTCCGTCTTTGTACGCGTAATATATTTGGTTGTTGAACTTAACTAAACTTGCATTTTTACCTTTTGTAGGGGTTTTATAGGTAATGAATTTATTGGTTTTTAATAGGTTTTGATCTAACTTAAATCTGAAAACACCTTTATATTCGTGACTCACAAAAACATCAAGAGAATTGGTAATTTCAAAATAGCGGGAAGAATAATCGAATCCAGTAATTTTATTTCTGAAAACCCATTTATTGTTAAGATTCTCCAAAACTGAAACCCCGTAATAATTTCCTTGAAGTAATAAATTACTATGATTTGGAACTTTTGAGAATTTCCAAGTACCAGATTGAGAAAAAATACAGGTTGCAACACCTGAATTTATAATAAAAGTTCCTGAATCATGACCGCAAAAAAGAGTACCTTGATTTTCAAATAATGACCAAACTTGTCCTTTTGTACCGATGATAAATTGAAAATCATCATTAGTTCCAAAAGTCTTGAAAAACAAACCTTGATTGGTCCCGATATATAACTTCCCTTGATGAACAATTGAAGTATAAACAGTTCCAAGAATTCCTGTATTATCAGCAAAACTTCTAACAGGCGATTGAATGTTGATACAATTAATCCCATTATCTAAACCAAGCCATAAATTTTTATCAGAATCTTCAAAAAGAGATAAAACAGTATTATTACTAAGACCTTTATTTTGAGTAATGTGGTATTTTACTTTTCCTTCTCTAGAAATTATAAAAATTCCATTAGATACTGTTCCTAATGCAAAACTACCGTCCGATAATATTCTGCTGCTATAAATTGTACTTGATGAAATCCCAGAATCCATGAAGGTTGGAGATTTAGTAACGTTTCCAGCTATCAATTTAAACAATCCATCGGATTGAGTTTGTATTAACAATCCTTCTACGGTAGAGAATACTGAAACAATTCTACCTTTTTGAAAAACAATATTATTGGATATTAATTTACTTTTTCCATTTTCAATTTCAAAAAGACCTTCACCGGGAGACTGATAATATATAGCACTATTAGTTCTAAAAGATTTTACAATTCCATTTTTTGGAGATATAATATTGAATTTTCCTGATTTGGTATCATAAATAAATATCTTGCTTAAGGATTGGAATATCACCCATTGATCATAATTTAATATATTCCAAAATTGTTCATCATCTTGAATCTTATCTTTCAATGATTTACTTAGTGAGGTATATTTTAATTGACCGTTGGATTGACGAATCCAATAACCGAATTCCATATAACATCCGGTGTATATTCTATTATCGATTACATTAACCGAACGAATAATAGTTTCATTTGGAGAGGGATAAAGACTCCATGTGGTCCCATTATATTCTAATAACCCTTCATTATTAGCAAAATAAATAAAATCATTTTTATCCTGCGAAATCATCCAATTCTGGTTTCCAGCCCCATAGGATGACGGGGTGTATTTTACAATAGGTGGCAACTCTTGGCAAAATAGAATTTGGAAACTTAACAAGAATACTATTGAGAAGCCGAATTTATTATTTAACATGATTTATATTAATTTTTAGGGATTATAAAGATAAAAAAAAATCAAATTAAACAATATAAATCAGATATTTATTAAATTCATTTTTATTAAACTCACATCAAAGCAATAAAAAAAACACGTTCCTTTCGGAACGTGTTTTCTAAACAATAAACTATAATCTAAACTAATTTTTAACTAATCTTGAAGTTGAAGCAACTCCACCGATCATTGTTTTAACAACATAAACTCCAGTTTGAAGATTAGCAACATCTAAAGTAACAGAATTACTATTAGAAGTTTTTGCAAGAACTTCTTGTCCAAGTACATTGTATAAAGTAACATTTTCAATCACCTCATTTGCATCAATTGTGAAAACAGTAGAAGTTGGGTTTGGATACATTCTTATGTTTGAAGCCTCGAAAGAAGCAACTCCTAAAGAAGCACCGAATTTCATGTCGTCAAAATAGTAAGTTTGACCACTTCCAGCTACACCAAAATTAAAGAAAATGGATGCTTTGTTATAAGCAAATGCAGCATTGAAAGCAGCAGTACCTGCAGCTTGATTATTGAAATTGAATTCCATAGTTTGCCACCCGTTTGCAACAGTAGTTAACGCTTCTGTTTCTACAGATTGAGTAGGTGCACCAGCAACTTCCACTTTTAAACGAACTGGAATACCAGCAGTTGGAGACCAAACTCTAACATTCATTCTTCTTTCAGTTGCAGTAAAAGGAATAGCAGGGCTAAAACCAAGTTCTGCAGCACCTGTTACGGTAGTACCTGCCCAAGTTTCTGGAGCATTTTTAATTACTTTAGCTACTTTGTTTGTAGCTGAAGTTGGATCAACCACTACAGTAGAAGCAGTACCTCCGAATGAAATTAAACCGTAATCCACAGTGGTAGAATCAAATGTAACTGGTAAACTCATTTGAGTTAAAACAGGCCCAGTAGGAGCAATTAAACGAATATCATCCACTAAGAAAGTGTAATTTGCAGATCCATCACCCACAGTACCAAGATCAAATATGAAAACTAATTTTGTATACACGTTAGTGGTTGAAACTGCTTGATAATCAAATGTCATTTCTTCCCAAGCATTTGCAACAGTTCCTACAACTTCTCTTTCAAATGGAACTACTCCAGCAGCACCTTCCACTTTTAATAAAAGCTTAGCACCTACTCTAGGAGAATATACTTTAACTTTAAATATTTTATTTACTGAAAAATTAATTGGTGCAGCTACAGCTAATAAACTTCCAGCCCAAGGTTGACCTGCACCTTTTACAATTCTACCAACGTTAGCAGAGGTATTAATACCACCAGAATTAGGATTTGCAATTTTAGTACCTACTCCACCATCAAAATCAGTAAATGTGTAAGCTACAGTTGAAGATTCGAAATCAATTGGTAACGACGGTGCAGCCAAAGCAGCAGGATTTCTCCAGAAATAAATATTATCTAAATAAACCGTTTTACCAGGAGTAACTGATTCAAATTTGAATTGAATAATCGCAGCTAAATTTGGAACAGTGTAGCTTGTCAATGGAATATCAAAAGTATTCCATCCAGAAAGTGTTGGAGTTAAAGTAACCGCATTTTCTAAACCAGCACTTATCAAAGAAATTTTGAATGAAGTACAATCAGGAGTCCATAAATCTAAATGCAAAGTGTTCATTGTAGAAACATTTTGAGCAGCTGCAAATTCTGCACCTTGGTAATTTAAATTCGCCATCTTTCTGGTAGCATTTCCAGCCACTAAAATTTCAGTAGCAACTGTAGCTTGTCCCCAACCTGGATTCCAATTGGTTCCAGCAATTTCAGTGTAAGCACTACTGTAAAAATTCATTACATCTGCTGCTACTCTTGCAGGAGGTGTTGGAGCTGCAACTGTAGGAGGACCAAAAGTTACATTAAATAAAGCAGTAGTACTTCCGGCAGAATAAGCTCCTGCAGCAGCTTGGTTAGCAGTGATAGTAGACGTACCTACTCCAACTACGGTAATAGTGCTTCCACTAATTGTTGCTACAGCTGTATTGCTACTTGTGTATGAAAATGCTCCAGTACTATTACTAGTAGGAGGTGTAATTGCAAATGGGGCATCACCCATTAATTTTGCTGGAACTGAAAAACCAGTAATTGTTGGAGTTCCAGTCGCAGCTGGTGCTTTCCAAAAATAAATATTATCTAAATATACATTGATTGGAACAGTACTTCCAGCGCCATTCGCAGCAAATTTTAATTGAATAACCGAATCCCAGTTCATTCCTGTGAATGAACTTTTAGGAATATCAATACTTGTCCAAGCCCCTGAAGTATAGTTTACAGTAACTAAAAATTCACCTACACCAGTTCCAGGAGCACCATTAATCGGGCTAACTTTTAATATTGAAGCTGTTGGGTTTGCAGCACACCATACATCCATATGAAGAAACTCCATAGAAGAGGCGTTTTGTGCAGTTAATTCCGTCCCTTGGTAATTGAAATTAGTGTAAGCTAAAGCTACATTCGTTCCTGAACCAGTAGGGTTAAAGGTAGTATTAACAGCACCTGTTTGTCCCCAATTTGGATTAAAATTGGTTGCAACAGAGGTATAGCTATCACTAAAAATCGAAATAACATTTGCTTGCAAACGGGTTGGAACCGGAGCATTTGTTGTTGGTTGTGAAAATCCTAAAGTCGATACTAGAAGGAAAATCAAAAAAGTAATTTTTTTCATGTTTATGGTTTAAAAAGTTAATATCCAAATTTAATATACTTATCTACCTGAAGAATTAAATACTACTATATAAAAACTATACAAATTAAAATAAATTAAAATATGTTTTAAATTCATTATTTACAAGGGTTTAAATCGAAATACACATCAATTTAAACGACCTTAAATTAATAGTATGTTGAGGTAATGTAAAGTTTTACTATTACGTTTTCGTAAAATTTTAATGCAATAGAAGTAAAAAAAATAAATAAAAAAAGCAAAATCAATAAAAATGAATAATTTAATAATACTAATAGTATTTTACAATTTCAATAAAAAGTAACCTAAAATACTAACGAATTAACAGTTTAACTTTTGTTAGAAGTTTATGAGTTATAATTAATTATCTTTGCAATCTTTAAAATTAGACATGATTAAAACAGACATTACAAATCTAGAACCTAAGAAAAATATTATTATTAAAGGGGCTCAGGTACACAACCTGAAAAATCTCGATGTCGCTATTCCGCGAAACAAATTAGTAGTAATTACAGGTTTATCTGGATCTGGGAAATCAAGTTTGGCATTTGATACTTTATATGCTGAAGGTCAACGTAGGTATGTGGAAAGTTTGTCTTCCTATGCACGTCAATTTTTAGGACGATTAGACAAACCGAAAGTTGAATATATAAAAGGTATTGCTCCAGCAATTGCAATTGAACAAAAGGTAAATACTACCAATGCTCGTTCCACAGTGGGAACCTCAACAGAAATATACGATTATTTGAAGTTATTGTATGCTCGAATTGGCAAAACCTACTCTCCTATTTCTGGTAAAGAAGTTAAACGAGATTCTGTAACTGATGTAATTAATGAGATTAAAACTCTTGAGATTGATAGTAAATGGATACTTCTAGCACCAATTCATTTAGAAAAAGGTAGAAAATTAGAAGATAAATTATCTGCGCTATTAAAAATAGGATTTTCAAGAATATTAGTTGATAATGAAATGGTTCGATTGGATCAAATGGAAACCAAATCACTAGCTAAAAAGGAAGTACTACTAATAATTGACCGAATTGTGATTCAAGACGATGAAGATTTTTACAATCGTCTAGCTGATGCAGTTCAAACTGCATTTTATGAAGGTAAAGGAATTTGTTATTTACAAGAAGTGTCCAGTAATAAGAGAATCAAGTATAGTAACAATTTTGAATTAGACGGGATTTCATTTTTAGAACCCAATGTGCACTTGTTTAGTTTTAACAACCCCTATGGAGCCTGCCCAGTATGTGAAGGTTACGGAAGTGTAATTGGAATTGACGAAGAATTGGTAATTCCTAATACTGCTCTTTCAATCTATGAAAACGCTATTTTCGCTTGGCGCGGGGAAAGCATGAGTTGGTACAGAGATGAGTTGGTAAACAATGCTTACAAATTTGATTTTCCAATTCATAAACCTTATTTCGAACTATCGGAAAAAGACAAAGCATTAATATGGGAGGGAAACTCTTACTTTACTGGATTAAATAACTTCTTTAAAGAATTAGAAGAAAAAAATTACAAAATTCAAAATCGTGTGATGCTTTCTAGGTATCGCGGAAAAACAAAATGCCAAAGTTGTAAAGGAAATCGACTTAGAATTGAAGCATCTTATATTAAAATTGGTGAAAAAACGGTATCTGATTTGGTTCAAATATCAATAAAGAAATTAGTTGCCTTTTTTGAAGCATTAGAAATATCTGAATTTGATCAAAAAGTAGCCAAACGATTATTGGTTGAAATCAATAGCAGATTGAAGTTTTTAGTAGATGTAGGTCTCGATTATTTAACATTAAATAGAAATTCTGCCTCACTCTCCGGTGGGGAATCACAGCGAATCAATTTAGCGACTTCCTTAGGAAGTAGCTTAGTTGGATCGATGTATATTTTAGATGAACCAAGCATTGGATTGCATCCAAAAGATACCGAAAGATTGATCAAAGTATTACTTTCACTTAGAGATCTAGGCAACACCGTTATTATTGTAGAGCACGATGAAGACATCATGAAAGCTGCCGATATGATCATTGATATTGGACCTGAAGCTGGAACTCATGGAGGGGAATTGGTAGCCCAAGGAACATTTGAGGAAATTCTCAAGGAAAACACTTTAACAGCCAACTATTTAAATGGTAATTTAAAAATTGAAGTGCCTAAAACCAGAAGGAAATGGTCTTCTTACATAGAAATTATAGGTGCACGAGAAAATAATTTGCAAAATGTAACTGTAAAATTCCCACTTGAAGTACTTACCGTAATTACGGGTGTTTCTGGAAGCGGAAAAAGTACTTTAGTGAAGAAAATTCTCTTTCCTGCAATGCAAAAAAAATTAGATGGAGTTGGAGATAAAGCAGGTCAATTTTCCGATATGCAAGGGTATTATCACAAAATTAGACACATTGAATATGTCGATCAAAACCCTATTGGAAGAAGTTCAAGATCTAATCCAGTGACTTACATAAAAGCCTATGATGATATCAGAGATTTATTTGCCAAAGAAAAATTATCAAAAATACGAGGTTATCAACCCAAACATTTTTCATTTAATGTTGATGGAGGACGATGTGAAACCTGCAAAGGAGAAGGCGCAATAAATGTAGAGATGGTATTTATGGCAGATGTTCAACTGCCTTGTGAAACTTGTAAAGGAAAAAGATTTAAAAAGGAAGTACTTGAAGTTACTTTTGAAGGTAAAAATATTGACCACATCTTAACCATGACCGTTGACGATTCTTTAGAATTTTTCAAGAAAACCAATATGTCTAAGATTGTTCAAAAATTACAACCGCTTCAAGATGTAGGTCTAGGATATGTTCAATTAGGCCAATCTTCATCTACCCTCTCAGGTGGAGAGGCGCAACGTATTAAATTAGCCTCATTTCTTGTAAAAGGAAGTACCAAAGACAAAGCGTTATTTGTTTTCGATGAGCCTACCACAGGTTTGCATTTTCATGATATAAAAAAATTACTCACCTCTTTCGATGCCTTAATTGAAAAAGGCCATTCTATCATAGTTATTGAGCACAATTTAGATTTGATAAAATGTGCCGACCACATCATTGATCTAGGGCCTGAAGGTGGAGAATTAGGGGGTCGCATTTTAGCAGTTGGAACTCCAGAAGAAATTGTAAAAAACAAAGAATCAATTACTGCTAAATACCTGAAAGATAAATTATAGCAATTGCAAATTTTGAAAATTTAGTATATTTGATTCCCTAAATAGGAATCAAATGAAACTAAATAACTTTTTATTAATTATACTAATCATCCCCTTTTTGGGATTTTCACAACGATATCGATACACCAGTACCCTGTTTCCAGCCTCAACAATTACACAAAATGTAATATATGGAACTTCCCCTACTGTAGATGGATTTGGAACTGTGGAATCCAGCACAACCCCGCTAAATTTAAAAATGGATGTCTACACCCCAACGGGGGATACCTTTAATAATAGACCCGTTATTATTTTTGCTCATCCAGGTGGTTTTTTCTCTGGAAGTAAAAATGTAGATGACATGATGGCTTTTTGCGATTATTTTGCAAAGAAAGGTTATGTAACTGCTACAATAGACTACAGACTGGGATTTAACGCAACAAGTAATATCGCAATGCATTCAACTAGAGCTGTTTATAGAGGATTGCAAGATGGGAGAACTGCCGTTAGATATTTTAGAGCTAATGCTTCAACCTACGGAATTGACCCAAATAAAGTTTACTTTGTGGGAAGTAGCGCTGGTGCTTTTATCGCTTTACATAGTATTTATTTAGATCAAATTTCAGAAAAACCTACAGAAACCGGCGTAGTTCAATATACTAATATTACGCCTCCATTTTCTCATATAGCACCTGATTTAGGCGGTTTGGATATTGGCACTAACCTATCTTTTAATGGAAAACCAGATGCTGTTATTTCACTTTGGGGAGGAATTCAAAGCACCAATTTGATTACTTCTAATAATAATACTCCTGTATTTTTAGTACATGGAGAGGTTGATTCAACTGTTTCATTCAATACTGGAAGTCCTTTTGGATATTCAGCTTTACCAACAGCAGATGGAAGTAACCCAATAAAAGGAAAATTAAATTCTTTGAATTTTACCAATAATGAAACTTATTTTGTTGCTGGAGTTGGTCATGAGTTTTATGGTGTTTCAAATGGTTCTTGGAGCAACGGTATGGGTGGGAATTCCTATTGGCCTATTGTATTGGATAAATCGACTTCATTTTTGTGGAAACAACACAAACCTACAGCCAATTATACATCTTTAATAAATGGATTAACTGTAAATTTTACCGATACAAGTATTGGTGCAACCACATGGTTTTGGGATTTTGGGGATGGTACAACTAGTAATTTGCAAAGTCCAACACATTCATATGCAACTACAGGAAACTACACAGTTAGTTTATATGTGGAGAATTCAAATAAAAGTTGGGATGAAATAAACAGAAATATCACTCTGAACACAATGGGTTTAGCTGATAATTCTAACTCATTATTTAAACTGTATCCAAATCCAAGTCAAAATAATGTAACTATTTCATTATCAAATACAAATTTGGAAATAAAATACCAGATATTGGATTGCTCTCAAAAAATCATTCGAGAAAACTTAATTCAAAATTGTAAGGAATTTACAATTGACATCTCCGATTTAGCAAGAGGATTGTATTTTATCAAGTTGAATAACGATCATAACATCGACATTGGTAAAATAATTAAAAACTAACTAGTCAATAATTACTTTCTTAGTGTATTTATTTCCTGCAGATTCAATTACTGCCAAATAAATACCTTTTGAAGTTTCAGTTATTGAAATTGATTCCGTTTGGTTTGCCATTTCAAATACTTTTTTTAATATAATTTTACCTTGCAGATCAATTAATGTAAAGGTGTAATTTCTATCTAATTTTCCACAATTTATATAAAGTGTATCGTTTGCCGGATTTGGAAAAATACATCCTTGGAAACTTGCTTCAAACTCTTCGTTAGTCAATGACGTATCAACAACTGAAAAATGCAACATTGCACCTATAGCAGCTTTAGCAACATTATAATTATAGGTAGGATCCATGTTAACTAAAAAATCTGTTGGAGTATGTTTATGGGTAGTTTCATTCCTTTCAAAAAAACCAGTAATGACTTCATTATTGCTTTGGAATGACATATAATCTGAAGCATAAGCACGATCTAAAAAGGTGTTTAATGGTGAATATAATCCAACACAAGTAATTAATTCATTGGTCACTGCCGCTGAAGCTGCGTTATTAGAAGTTGGAGATGATAGGTCTCTTTCGCAAGTAATGGTATTATTAACCATGCCAGCTACACCTCCTACTTCATCAAGATTAAAAACTAATTTGATATTCATTTTGGGAGTGGTGGCATTTACTACAGCGGAAACAAAATGTTGACTTCCATACAATCCATCCTCTTCTCCGCTAAAATTGATAAACTTAATTGAATATTGTGTTGGAATATTTCGCAGCAATCTTGCAACTTCTAAAATACAAACCAATCCACTACCATTATCATTGGTGCCAGTTCCATTAATTGAGTCATAATGTCCATCAATAATAATAAAAGTATTTGGATAAACTGTACCGATTTTGGTGACTACAAGATTTTTACAAACAGCCGAAGAACCAGTATAGGTATAAGAATCTTCCATTATCTGACTTGCTGTATATCCATAACTTAAATATTTATTTTTTAACCAAGTCAGTGTATTATCTAAGGCAACCGTTCCTCTCCTCTTTACTCCTAAGGCTTCATACTCAGTTAAATTATTTAGAATATTTGTACTTGAACATTGGTTTACAACAGCTGCATAATTGGCATTAAAGACTTGAGAATTTATTGATTGCGGAGAAAATGAAACTAAAAAAAATAAAACAAAAAACAGAGAGGTATTTTTCATGACTTTAAAAACAAATATTTGAAACGAATATAATTAATATTATTATTAAAAAACTAGCTAGTTATCCATTTTTCTATTTAATAAACTGGCTAGTTTTTCGGTCAAATTTCTTCTTGAATATTTTTGTAATCCTACTGCGGACGATTTTAAATTCCCTTCCAAAAACAAACTAAAGTAATTGGCAATATAATTCTTTAACTTTTCTTTTTCAGAATAATCAGTAAAAACTCCTGTATTTGTATCAATTATTATTTCAGCAAAGTCACATCCTTTTGGGCCAACACCTATTATAGGTCGCTCCGAAACCATATATTCGAATAATTTTCCAGGTATTATACTTTTGGTATCTTCAGAATTAATTTCAATTAATAATAAAACTTGAGACTTTTTTTGATGAATAATAGCTTCATCATGAGATACATATCCTAAATTAAGTACGTAATTTTGCAATTGAAATAAAGCGATTGAATCTAAAACTTCTTGACTCACAGCGCCAATCAACTTTAGTTGGAAATGAGAAGCAAACAATGGATTTTCTCTTATTAATTCTGAAATACTCTCCCATAAAATTCTTGGGTTTCTTTCAGATAAAAAGGAACCAATGTGAGCCAACGTAAATTTCTTATCCAATAATTGATTGCCTATTTTTTCCTCATCATACCCATTAGTAATAACTTCAATGGGCTTGGAAGTTAACATTTTGAATTCCGCTCTTGTTGAGGGACTAGTAACTAAAATCAAATCGGCAGTATTCAACACTTTAAATTCTAGTTTTTTGTGCTTATTTGAAGCAAATTCGGATAGTTTCAGTGCTTTATGGTATCCAATTGTAGTCCAAGGATCACGAAAATCAGCTACCCACCTAACGTTTAATTTTTGTTTTAATTCTAATCCAATTAAATGCAAACTATGTGGTGGTCCTGAAGTAATAATTGTAGTAATTCCGTTTTCAGAAATATATTTTTCTAAATATTTAACGGATGGTTTTACCCACATTACCCTTGCATCTGGAATGAAAATATTACCTCGTATCCAAAGTAACAATTGATCTAAAATCGTTTGCTTTTTTACATTAGGAATAATTCCAGAACTGATTTTTGTAGTTTTATTTTTTGATAAATAAGAAGCCCATTGATAAGGTTCTACAATTTTATTCCTTAAAATAACCAATTGATTAGAAACCTCCGAAAGTAAGTTTTCATCAATTATTGGATAGGATGGATTTTCTGGTAGGTATACTATTGGCTCAAAACCAAAATCCGGTAGGTATTTCACAAATTTTAACCAACGCTGAACCCCTGGCCCTCCTGCTGGTGGCCAATAGTAAGTGATGATTAATATTTTATTATTATCCAATTGCTTAATCGTTTATTGATTCGCCTTCTTTTGCTCTAAATAAATCGCTCCACCCAACAACAAAATCATCAATATAAAGCTAATTAAAGCGATGTTACTTCCCGTTTTCACCACTTGAGGCTCAAACTTGAATTCAATATTATGATTACCTGGAGGAATTTCCATCGCTCGAAGTGCATAATCCGCTCTGAAATGAAAAGCCGTTTTCCCGTCAATAGTTGCATTCCAGCCCTCCGCATAATACATTTCGGAAAAAACCGCCAAACCAGGATTTGGGTTATTAGAAGTATATTTCAAATGATTTGGCTTGTAACTAATTAACTTTATAGTAGATAAAGAATCTTTAACAAATGAGTTCGTTTTAAGTAGTGTGTCAAATTCTTTCTGGTTCACAACTGCCTCATTTTTAGAATCTAATTTATCCAAAGATTTCATTTCTTCATCCGAAGAATTTACGAATTTTACCTTTTGAACAAACCAAGCATTCCCATTGTAATTCGGATTGTAGGTTGGGAATTCTTTGCCTTCTTTATCCGTTTGAATGATATATTTTGCATTCAACAAATTCAAAACTTCCATATTATTTTTGGCAATTTGATAGTCGAATAACTGTTGCATTCTTCGGGGTTTTACAGCGCTATAACCACCTATAGATTGATGAAAATAGGAAGCTCTAGAACTTGACATATTTCCATTTACTTCAAAAACTCGATAATGAGACGTATCACGAAGAATCTCTAAATCTGAAGCAGTAGGCTGGAACGGAACATCTACTTCACTAGGAGAAACAAAACTCTTAGCATTAACATAATTTTTATCTATAAAAAACAAATCAGAAATCATGATGATACCCACTAAAATAATGGCTGTCGATTTAGAAATTTTATTTTTAATAAAAACCCAAAGCAATCCAAAAGTCAATAAAACTAAGAAACCAGAACGCAATAAATCAGCTGAATAAAGGCTCTTTCTGTCTTCTTTCAAAGCATTAATAAACTCAGGTCCATAATTTTGAAGGTAATAAGCATCACTTCCGCCTGAAAAACCAAATTGACTTTTGATTGCAATTAAAAAAGCGATAATTCCAACAAATACACCCCCTGAAAGATACAATCCTTTTAATTGTTGGGTCTTTTCTTCTTTAAAAAATGATTGTAATCCCATAATTGCAAGAGCCGGAATACACAATTCTAAAATAACTTGAATGGATGAAACTGCTCTAAACTTGTTATACAATGGGATTGTATCAATAAAGAAATCGGTTAATATTGGGAAATTCTTACCCCAAGAAAGTAGTAGCGAAACTACAGCACCTGTAACAAAAACATATTTTATTTTGCGTTTGTCTAAAAATAATGCAATCAAGCAAAGAAAGAAAACAACTGCACCAATATAGGCTGGAGCGGCAACAATGGGTTGGTCTCCCCAATAAGCAGGCATACTTGAAACGAACTCTTTGGCTTGCTCTTCTGGAACGCTTTTCCCAATTAAGAATTCATACATATTGGTATTTGTTCCTATATTTTCTCCATTAGAACCACCAAAAATTCTCGGAGAAATTAAATTAAAACTTTCTGCAATTCCGTAACTGTATTCGGTAATATAATCACGGGTCATGCCATTATCAGAGGAGTTTTTTGATCCGTCTGGGCTAAATGTCAATTCACTTTTACCTCTGGTACTGTATTTTGTATATTCGGCTGTAGCCAATAAACTAGTCGCATTGGCACCGATGGCTAAAATCCCTGCAATTGCAAAAATTCCAAAGACAGTAAACAAGGATTTATATTCTTTTTCTTTAATAAAATTATAAGTGTAAAAAAAGGTTATTATTAATATTAAAAACAGCAAATAATAGGTCATTTGAGGGTGATTGGCATTCAATTCCAATGCTGATGCAAACATCGTCAACAATCCTCCAATTATAAATTTACGTTGAAAAACCAAAAGTATTCCGGCTACAACCAAAGGCATATAAGCAATTGCGTGGGCTTTTGAATTATGTCCAACACCCAAAATAATAATTAAATAGGTAGAAAAACCAAAAGCAAGTGCACCGAAAAAAGCTTTCAAAGGATCGGCTTTCAAGACTAATAAAAGTACATAAAACCCTAGGAAATAAAGTAATAAATAATCGGCAGGACGAGGTAAAATACGCAGCGCACTATCTATTTTATTAATATATTCATGTGGATAATTTGCACCTAATTGATAGGTTGGCATTCCTCCGAAGGCAGAATTGGTCCAGTAAGGTTCCGCATTTTCAATGTTTCGGAAGTCAATTTGCTCTTTTGCCATTCCGGTATACTGAGCGATATCAGATTGAGCGATTTTCTTCCCTTGAAGTACAGGATAAAAATAGATAAGGGAAATTATTATAAAACCAATGATAGCAAAAGCATGGGGATAAATTCTTTCTAATCTTTTCATTTTTTATTTTTAGATGTTTGTAAAAGTAAAAAATAAATCAAACATACAGGAATTTATGAAATCAAATCGTGATGTGATTATTCTATTTCCTCAAAATCAACATATTCCCCTACCTTTTTATTTTCGCGAGGTTTTGAATCAGAAGGATTTCCAGGGTTTGGATCTTGTGTAGGGCTTTGATTTTGTTGGTTTTGATATTGCTGCTGAAAATTTTGCCCCGCTTTTTCAACTACTTTTTTCACCATGTATGGTAAAAATAAACGTGCCAAAAATTTAAATACATAATAAAAGAATAATATGTAAAATAAAGTTTCAATAAAACCTGAGAAAGAAGCCATTTCCATCTATAAATATATTTTGTACAAAATTAATAAATCATTTTACAAATTACGAGAGAATTTTAAAATATGATTCTTAAATAAATAATAAAATATGGTACATTTGAATAAAATAAAGAAGTAAATAAATGAATCGAATTACTGTCCTATTGATTTTATTGGCCCATTTTTCTTTTTCAAACTTAAATGCTCAATATACTGATGTTATTAATTCCAATCGCCCTGGTAAATCGATGTCTGCTTTTTCTGTAGGAAAAACAGTAATTCAAGCGGAATTAGGAGTATATGGAATAAATGAAAAACACGATTTTCTAGAATACCAAGCAAAAGGAATGGGAACCGATTTAAGTTTAAGATATGGTGCCATTTTTGAGCAATTAGAATTCATTATTGATTTACAGTATCAAAATGACAATTATGAAAGTTATTATGATAATTATAATAGGAAAGCTTTCAAACAATCTATTTTAGGGGCTAAATATTTAATTTATGATCCGAATAAAAATTATGTTGCAGAAGTGGATACAAAAAGTTGGAAGAACAATCATAAATTTAAATTTAGAAGTTTACTACCCGCAATTGGAATTTATGCTGGTATGAATTTAAATCTTACTAACAATGAATTTTCATTTCCTTCGGATCCAAAAATAAGCCCAAAATCAATGCTGGTTACTCAAAATCAATTTGGAAAATCCGTATTGGTTACTAATATTATCGCAGATAAAATAGAAACAGAATTTCCATCTTATGGTTACATCGTAACACTTACTCGTGGTTTCAATCCGGAATGGATCGGATTTATTGAAACTCAAGGATACATAAGTGATTATTATGCAGACAATGTGCTCCGTGGCGGTGCAGCCTATTTAATTCAAGAGAATATTCAAATTGATGCAAATTTTGGTGTAAATTTTAAAAATACCCCTTCAATATTGGTTGGAGGAATTGGAATATCATGGCGTTTTGATGAAAATTATACTGAAATTTTACTTCGTGCTCCAGAAGAAAAATCTAAAAAAGATAAAAAGGGAAAAGATAAATCAAAAGATAAAAAACGTCTTGACGAAGTTCCTGCTCCTAAATGATAGTTTATGATTACAATTAAAGAGGCCATTTCCAAGAAAGAACTTACGGATTATATCAAATTCCCATTTTCATTATATAAGGATAATAAATACTGGGTGCCACCTATTATCGCAGATGAATTAGAGACCTTTGATAAAATTAAAAATCCAACATTTGAAAATGCAGAAGCCTTCTTTTATTTGGCATATAGAAACAATAAAATTGTGGGAAGAATTGCCGCAATTATCAATTGGAACGAAGTAAAAAACCAACAAAAGAAAAAAGTTCGATTTGGATGGTTTGATGTAATTGATGATATTGAAGTGACCAAAATGTTGCTTGAAAAAGTAGTTGAATTAGGTAAAA
This sequence comes from Bacteroidota bacterium, assembly GCA_947460615.1. GTDB lineage: Bacteria > Bacteroidota > Bacteroidia > Flavobacteriales > Flavobacteriaceae > Flavobacterium. The sequence goes on along the minus strand of CANHHG010000009.1, from coordinate 24,471 downwards.
AAAATAGTTTAGAAAATATTGAAGGCCCGATGGGTTTTTCAAATCTGGATAAAGTGGGCGTATTAACTGAAGGTTTTGACCAAATCGGAACCATGATTACCTGGTACAACCACCCTTATTACGCGGAACATTTTCAAAAATTAGGATTCAAAACTGAAAAAGAATATTTAGAACATCAATTCCCATTTGCCAATGTCAAAGTAGAACAATTCGACAAAGCACAAGAGTTGATAAAAAAACGCTACCAACTTAATGCGCTAAGTTTTACTAAAACAAAAGATATTCTTCCCTATGTTGATAAAATGTTTGATTTGTTTAATTATTCTTATGCAAAATTGGCTTCTTTTGTAGAAATTACAGAAATTCAAAAGGCCTATTTTAAGAAAAAATACATCAGCTTTATCAATCCGGAATACATCAAATTTGTGGAAGACAAAAATCAAAATTTGGTTGCCTTCGCAATTGTAATGCCTAGCTTTTCAACTGCTTTACAAAAAGCAAACGGTAAATTGTTTCCCTTTGGATTATTTCATTTATTAAATGCTAGAAAAAATAGTAAAGACGTTACTTTTTATCTTATTGGAGTTCATCCCGACTACCAAAATAAAGGGGTACATGCTATCATTTTTAAAGAATACCATTCCACTTTCACCAAAAAAGGTATTCAAAATTGCATTCGAACACCTGAATTAGCTGACAATATCGCCATACAATTGCTTTGGAAAAACTTTGACCCTAAAGTCATTTGCAGAAGAAAAACTTTTATAAAAGATTTATAAAAAAAAATCCATTCGCAAAAACGAATGGATTTTAACTTTAAACTTTTTAAAACTAAGCGTCTAAATTAACCGTCGTTTTTTCAGCGATTTCTTTATACGTTCCGTTTTCTAATTTCTCTCTAATAGCTTCAAATGCAGTTAACGTTTCATCCACATCGGCCAAAGTATGCGAGGCAGTAGGAATCATTCTCAATAAAATAATGCCTTTAGGAATCACAGGATAAACTACAATTGAAAGGAAAATTCCATAATTCTCTCTCAAATCGTTTACCATAACCATCGCTTCAGGAATACTTCCTTCAAGGTAAACTGGCGTAATACATGTATTGGTATCTCCAATATTAAATCCTTTTTCCTTTAATCCATTTTGCAATGCATTCACGTTTACCCACAATTTATCTTTAATTTCAGGTGAATTACGTAGTAATTCCAACCTTTTTAAAGAACCTACCGTTTGAATCATCGGCAATGCTTTAGCAAACATTTGTGAACGTAAATTGTATTTTAAGTAATCGATAATTTCTTTATCGGCAGCCACAAAAGCCCCAATATTAGCCATCGATTTTGCAAACGTAGAAAAATAAACATCTATTCCATCTTGAACTCCTTGCTCCTCACCTGCTCCAGCTCCCGTTTTTCCAAGAGTTCCAAAACCATGTGCATCGTCAACAAGCAATCGGAAATTGTATTTCTTTTTCATGGCAACCACTTCCTTCAATTTTCCTTGTTGGCCACGCATTCCAAAAACTCCTTCGGTAATAAATAAAATTCCACCACCAGTAGTTTCTGCTAATTTAGTAGCACGCTCCAAGTTTTTCTCCATACTTTCCACATCATTGTGTCTGTAGGTAAAACGCTTTCCACTGTGCAATCTCACCCCGTCAATAATACAAGCGTGAGCATCAACATCATAAACAATCACATCATTTCTAGTCACCAAAGCATCTATAGTTGACATAATTCCTTGGTAACCAAAATTCAATAAATAAGCCGATTCCTTCATTACAAATTCGGCCAATTCTCGCTCTAATTGTTCGTGATAATTCGTATGACCACTCATCATTCTAGCACCCATAGGATAGGCTGCACCATACTCAATTGCCGCGTCAGTGTCGGCTTTACGAACCTCTGGATGATTGGCAAGACCTAAATAATCATTCAAACTCCAATTCAAAATATCTTTGCCTTGAAACTTCATTCTCGGCCCCAATTCCCCTTCTAATTTTGGAAAAACATAATATCCCTCAGCTTGTGAAGCCCATTTTCCTAATGGACCCTTATTTTTTTGAATTCTTTCGAATAAATCTTTTACCATCTTGTATTTGAAATTTTAATAATCTAACTATCTCGCAAAAATAAATATTTATACCTTAATAAAAGATTAAAATTATATTTTTTTTGGAGCTATTTCCAGCTATTCATTACAATCCGCGCTCAAAAGCACGGGATTTCCATTTCTATCTGGGCTAGGACATCCGTTTAAACAAGAAACATCGTACCTTTGATCAAAATTGCTCTTAACCAAGATCGATTACAATAATAATTCATTAACAATGACTCAAAATAAAGAACTAAAAATTGCCGTATTAATCGATGCTGATAATATACCCTACAGTAATGTAAAAGGGATGATGGAGGAAATAGCGAAATACGGAACCCCTACAACTAAAAGAATTTATGCCGATTGGACCAAACCCAATGCCAACGGTTGGAAATCAGTTTTATTAGAACACGCCATCACCCCAATTCAACAATACAGTTATACAGTTGGAAAAAACTCCTCCGATTCCGCCATGATTATCGATGCCATGGATTTACTTTATTCCGATAAAGTAGATGGTTTTTGTATTGTATCTAGCGATTCCGACTTCACACGTCTCGCGATCCGACTTCGAGAATCAGGCATGAAAGTAATAGGAATGGGAGAAAAGAAAACGCCAAACTCCTTTATTGTAGCCTGTGACCGATTTATATATATTGAGGTTTTGCAAGGTGCAGTGAAAAAGAAAGCACCAAAAACAGCTCCTACCGATAATAAAAAAATCGTTGAAAAAGGAATTCCAGAAAAAGAAATGGTCGAAAAAGAAGTCGTTCAAAAAATCGATTTACAAACCATAGAATTAATAGAAGCCACCATAGAAGCCATTTGTGACGACGACGGTTGGGCTTTTCTAGGTGATGTTGGAAATTTAATAGTAAAGAAAAAACCCGAATTCGATCCAAGAAATTATGGGTATACCAAACTTACTCCCTTGCTAAAATCCCTAACCGATATTCTAGAAATAGATGAACGAGATTCCGACAAAAAAGGAATTAAACACGTTTTTGTAAGATTGAAATTTAGTTAGAAAACTCAACTCAAATTATTAATTTCATAATATAAAATGTTATTTTTGCTTAACTAAAATGAAATCTATGTTAATAATTGGAATCGCTGGCGGCACAGGAAGCGGAAAAACTACCGTGGTACATCAAATAATGAATGAATTACCAGAAACCGAAGTGGGAATTATATCCCAGGATTCTTATTATAAAGAAAATCATAATCTAAGCTTCGAAGAACGTTCCCTTATTAATTTTGACCATCCAAGAGCCATCGATTTTGAACTTTTAGTAGCCCATCTCAAGGAATTAAAAGTAGGAAATAACATCAATCAACCCGTTTATTCTTTTGTAACTCACAATAGAACCGATGATACTGTTTTCACTCATCCTCGGAAAGTAATGATTGTTGAAGGAATATTAATCCTTGCCAATGCCGAATTAAGAGAACTTTTTGACGTAAAAATATATGTACATGCCGATTCTGATGAACGTTTAATTAGAAGATTGAGACGTGATATTGCAGAGCGTGGAAGAGACATGGACGAAGTGCTAAGTCGTTATCAAACTACTCTAAAACCAATGCACGAGCAGTTTATTGAACCTACAAAAGCATTCGCCGATATTATTATTCCAAACGATAAGTACAATACTGTTGCTATTGATGTAGTAAGAGCGGTAATTAATCAAAGGATTTTATAAAATTTTCATTATTTTTATACCATTAATTTTGGAACTATTAATCACGCTGGTCATAACGTGGTTTATCGCTTCCTTCACGGCTAAAATACATTAATAATTACTATGGAAAATCCGTCAGAAGAAACTACACAAAAAAAACCTTGGCTCAAAATTGTGAGTAATAAGTACCTTTTAATTTCCCTACTTTTTGGTGTTTGGATGCTCTTTCTAGACAATTATTCTTATATGGACCAAAGACAGCTCAACAAACAAATTAATGAGTTGCAGGACAATAAAAAATATTATCAAGAAGAAATAAAAAAAGACAATCAGAGTGTTAAACTACTGAAAAATCAAGACCAAGTTGAAAAATATGCGCGTGAGAAATATTATATGAAAAGAGGAAATGAGGATATTTATATAGTTGAATATGAAGGAGATACTCTAAATAAATAAATATGAAAAAGTCGTTATTTTCTGATTTTGATCCAATTTCCTCCAAACAGTGGAAACAAAAAATACAATTTGAACTTAAAGGGGAAGATTATAATGACAGCCTAATTTGGAATTCTCCGGAGAATATTAAGGTAAAACCATTTTATAACCAGGAAGACTTACAAGATAAATTACCCATTACCTCAAAAACAAACGGGTTTAAAATTTGCCAAAACATCTTTGTATTCGATCTAGAAAAATCAATTGAAAGAGCTTTAGAATCAATTGAACGTGGAGCAGATAGTATTATTTTTACCATTGAAAATGAATCAATTGATATAGCTAAACTTTTAGAAAAACTTCCTTTAGAAACAAATGAAATTTACTTTAACCTTAATTTCATATCAAAAGAATACATTTCAAAAATTGAAACCATTTCAAAATTAAGAAACGCAAAAATATATTGTAATCTTGATCCTATTGGACAATTAGCTAAAGAAGGAAATTGGTTTAAATCCCAAGAAAAAGACAATTTTGAATCTATAAATACTATTTCAAAACTAATTTCAAATAGCTCAATAATAAGTATTAATAGTTCTTTATACCAAAATGCTGGTGCCAATATGGTCCAGGAATTAGCATACGCTCTGGCTCATGCCAACGAATATTTAAATCGCATTTCAACAATCAACCAACCTATAGTGTTTAGAATTTCTGTTGGAACCAACTACTTTTTTGAAATTGCAAAATTGCGAGCTTACAGAATTTTATTTAATAGTATTGCTAAAGAGTACAACCCAAATTTAGAGTGTCATTTGGTTGTAACACCAACAAAAAGAAACAAAACAATTTACGATTACAATGTGAATATGTTGCGTACAACAACCGAATGCATGTCAGCTATAATTGGTGGTGCCGATGCAATTGCTAATCTTCCCTACGATGCTTTGTATCATAAAGACAATGAATTTGGTGATAGAATTGCAAGAAATCAGCTGCTCATTTTAAAAAATGAAAGCTACTTCGACAAAGTGAATAATCCTGCCGATGGCACTTATTATATTGAAAGCTTGACCTATCAATTGGCTGAAAAAGCGTTAATTTTATTCAAAGATATAGAAGCAAATGGAGGTTTTTTGAAACAATTAAAGGAGGGAATTATAAAAAGAAAAATTCAAGAAAGCGCTGATAAAGAACAAGAATTGTTCGATTCAGGAAAAGAAGTTTTATTGGGAACTAACAAATATCCAAACAAAGAGGACAAAATGAAACACGATTTAGAATTGTTTCCTTTTGTGAAAGTTAACCCACGTAAAACATTGATTACCCCAATAATAGAAAAAAGATTAGCTGAAAAAATCGAGCAAGAAAGAGTAGGAAAAGAATAATGAAAAGAAAAGAGTTACAACATATCACGTTATTCGAACAAGAGAATCATAGCGTTTTAGGAGCTGAAAAGAAATCAGAAGCTTTTAAAACTGCAGAAGATATTTTGCTTAATTCAACTTATACAAAATCGGATATTGAGAATTTAGAACATTTGGATTTTGGAGCTGGATTTGCCCCATTCTTGCGGGGGCCCTATACCACAATGTTTGTTAGAAAACCTTGGACAATACGACAATATGCAGGTTTTTCAACAGCTGAAGAAAGCAACGCCTTTTACAGAAGAAATTTAGCTGCTGGACAAAAAGGACTTTCCATAGCATTTGATTTACCCACACATCGAGGTTACGATTCTGACCATGAACGCGTAGTGGGCGATGTTGGAAAAGCAGGAGTTGCCATCGATACTGTTGAAGACATGAAGGTATTATTTGACCAAATCCCATTGAATGAAATGTCGGTATCAATGACAATGAATGGAGCGGTATTGCCAATTATGGCTTTCTATATTGTAGCTGCTGAAGAACAAGGTGTAAAAGCAGAACAACTTTCAGGAACTATACAAAATGATATTTTGAAGGAATTTATGGTTAGAAATACCTATATCTATCCACCAACCCCCTCAATGAAAATTATTGCTGATATATTTGAATATACGAGCAAAAAAATGCCAAAATTTAATTCGATATCTATTTCAGGATATCACATGCAAGAAGCCGGAGCAACAGCAGATATTGAATTGGCATATACTTTGGCGGACGGATTAGAATACATTAGAACAGGACTTTCTACCGGAATGAAAATTGATGAATTTGCCCCACGCCTCTCTTTTTTCTGGGCCATTGGGATGAATCACTTTATGGAAATTGCAAAAATGAGAGCAGCAAGAATGATCTGGTCTAAATTAGTTAAACAATTTAATCCTAAAGATGAAAAATCGTTGGCTTTAAGAACCCATTGTCAAACATCAGGTTGGAGTTTGACTGAGCAAGATCCTTTTAATAACGTGGCAAGAACATGTATTGAAGCAACTGCAGCAACTTTTGGAGGAACGCAATCTTTACATACTAATGCCTTGGATGAAGCTATTGCATTACCAACCGATTTCTCCGCACGAATAGCAAGAAATACACAAATTTATTTACAAGAAGAAACTAAAATTACCAAAACAGTTGACCCTTGGGCTGGAAGTTATTATGTAGAAAGTTTAACCAATGAACTAGCTCAAAATGCTTGGAAATTGATTCAAGAAGTAGAAGAATTAGGCGGAATGACCAAAGCAATTGAAGCTGGAATACCAAAACTCCGAATTGAAGAAGCAGCAGCTAGAAAACAGGCTAGAATCGATAGTGGTCAAGACATTATTATTGGAATAAATAAATACCGATTAGAAAAAGAAGATCCTTTACATATTTTAGATGTAGATAATGAGATGGTTCGAAAGCAACAAGTAGAACAATTAAAACTAATAAAAGCAACCCGAGATTCAAATAAAGTAAAAGAAAAATTAGAAAAATTAGTTGAAACTGCAAAAACTGGGAAAGGAAACTTACTAGAAATTGCAATTGAGGCAGCGCGAAACAGAGCCACTTTGGGCGAAATTAGCGATGCTTTAGAAACTGTTTTCGGAAGATATAAAGCTCAAATTAAATCCTTTAGCGGCGTGTACAGTAAAGAAATTAAAGACGATAGTAGTTTTGAAAAAGCAAAACAGATGGCAGACGAGTTTGCAAAGCAAGAAGGTCGCCGTCCTAGAATTATGATTGCAAAAATGGGGCAAGATGGTCATGATCGAGGTGCAAAAGTAGTAGCCACCGGCTATGCTGATGTTGGCTTCGATGTAGATATAGGTCCGTTATTTCAAACTCCCGCAGAAGCCGCAAAACAAGCAATTGAAAATGATGTTCATATTTTAGGAGTATCTTCTTTGGCTGCGGGACACAAAACTCTAGTTCCACAAGTTGTTGAAGAACTAAAAAAATATGGACGAGAAGATATTATGGTGGTTGTTGGGGGTGTAATTCCTGCTCAAGATTACCAATTTTTATTCGATGCAGGTGCAGTAGCAATATTTGGACCCGGAACAAAAATTAGTGATGCCGCGATAAAAATTCTAGAGATATTAATACAATAAAGCACCTGAAAGGTTATAAAAACCTGGCAAGTGTTAGAATAAAACTATTCACTATATTTACAATTATAAAAAATAAACTATGAATTTTTCAGCAAAAATGCTTCGTGATGATGCCCTAATGGGTAAAGTGATTGTAATTACAGGTGGTGGAAGTGGATTAGGTAAAGCGATGACAAAATATTTCATGGAATTGGGTGCAAAAGTAGCTATTACTTCAAGAAATATAGAAAAATTAAAAACTACCTCTGCTGAATTAGAAGCTGAAACAGGTGGCGTTTGCCTTCCGGTTCAATGTGATGTTCGCCACTATGAGGAAGTGGAAGCTATGTTAAAAGAAGTTTTAAAAGCCTTTGGGAAAGTAGATGTGTTATTGAATAATGCCGCTGGAAATTTCATTTCCCCAACCGAGCGCCTTTCGGCTAATGCATTCGATACTATTATTGATATTGTATTGAAAGGTTCAAAAAATTGTACTTTGGCCTTTGGAAAACACTGGATAGAAACCAAACAAGAATCGTCCACGGTATTAAATATTGTAACCACTTATGCGTTTACAGGATCTGCTTATGTGGTGCCAAGTGCGACTGCAAAAGCTGGAGTTTTAGCAATGACAAGAAGTTTGGCTGTTGAATGGGCAAAATACGGAATTAGAACCAACGCAATTGCACCAGGACCTTTTCCGACAAAAGGAGCTTGGGACCGATTGTTACCAGGAGACTTAAAAGAAAAATTCGATTTGTCCAAAAAAGTGCCTTTGAAACGGGTTGGTGATCATCAGGAATTAGCGAATTTAGCGGCCTATTTAGTCTCTGATTTTTCAGCCTATATTAATGGAGAAGTTATAGTTATTGATGGTGGCGAATGGCTAAAAGGAGCTGGACAATTTAATTTATTAGAGGCAGTACCTGAAGAAATGTGGGATATGCTTGAAATGATGATCAAAGCGAAAAAGAATTCGTAAATAAAATTCACAAACTTAATAAGAATCGAGAACGTAATTGTTCTCTTTTTTTTAGCCCTGATGGAAGGGAAAATCCCGAACTTTTTAGTGAGGATTTGGACGGAGAGCAGGCTAAGGATTCCTATAAAAAATTAATTACTTCATAAAAAATAATTAGTATTTTTACAAAAATCTATTTTATTGAATTCAAAAAATAAAAAGTCTGCGCTAAAAGAGAAAGCTGGAATTTCGCGCCCCGAAATGATCAGTGAAAAAGCCGTGGACAAAATTCACGATTCTAGAAAAAAGCAACCCTCATCAATAGAACTAATCGAAGGCATATTAAGTGGTAATATAACCGCTTTAAGTCGAGCAATTACTTTAGTGGAGAGCACCAATATTTCACATTTAGAAAGAGCAAATGAAGTAGTAAATGCTTGTTTGCCTCAAGCCAATAAATCGATTCGCATTGGAATCACAGGGGTTCCAGGTGTTGGTAAAAGTACTTTCATAGAAGCCTTTGGAAAATATTTAACAGGTTTAGGTAAAAAAGTAGCCGTACTTGCAGTTGATCCAAGTAGTACGATTTCTCATGGTAGTATTTTGGGTGACAAAACGAGAATGGAAGAATTATTAAATGACCAAAATGCTTATATCCGACCATCGGCATCAGGAGAAACTTTAGGAGGTGTTGCTCGAAAAACACGTGAAACAATTACACTTTGCGAAGCCTGCGGTTTTGATACCATAATTATTGAAACAGTTGGTGTTGGTCAGAGTGAAACTGCTGTTCACAGTATGGTTGACTTTTTCTTATTATTAAAAATTGCTGGTGCTGGAGATGAATTACAAGGTATTAAAAGAGGAATTATGGAAATGGCAGATGCTATTGTGATCAATAAAGCAGATGGAGATAATGTAAGAAAATCAAAATTAGCAAAAGTTGAATTCGGTAGAGCTTTGCATTTATTTCCAGCTAAAAAATCGGGTTGGACCCCTTGCACTTCAACGTGTAGTTCAATTACTCGTGAAGGAATACCTGAAGTTTGGGATACGATAAATAAGTATGTTACACAAACAGAGTCAAATAATTATTTCTTTAATAAACGCAAAGATCAAAACCAATATTGGATGTTGGAAACCATCAATGAGCAATTAAAAACCAATTTTTTCAATCATCCAGAAATAGGAAAATTATTGGAGGAAAATAAAAAAGCGGTGCAAAATGATGAAATATCACCTTTTGCAGCCGCTCAAAAATTATTAGAAAAGTATTTTAAATAATACTCCTGCTATTTAATTCATTGAATTATTTTGACTTGACTGTTTTTAATGTTAAATGCTTTTACTACTGCATTATAATCATTAAAATCTACCGCTTTATTGTTTTTGTTTGAAAAATATCCTGGAATAATAACTACTCTAAAAATTTGATTTTGTGACCAAGTGGCTCCTAAAGTTGCTAAATCAAAGTCAGATTCAAGGAATAAATTAATATCGTTTCTTGTGAAATCAAAATTGTAATCTAACTCTCCCTGAGCTATATACACCGCTTGCGGTAATTGTCTCCAAACACTTTGACCATTAATTACGTCAAATAATCGATACACTAAAACCATATCCGAATTGTAAATTGGTGGATTTAAAGTAATAAGTCGAGAATAGTTGTTTGCTGCGGTAAATGAGGCTCTTACTTCAAAAACTTCTGCTAAAAGATCCGCTTTGATTTCTTCATTTGTAGTACAACCTTGAAATAAAAAAGTTGTTGAAATTGCTAAAAGTAAAATTATTCGTTTCATAATATAGTTATTAAGTTAAGCCAAATGTATTTCAAAAATCAATCCAAAAAAAAAAATTATGATTTTTTTAATGAAAATAATATGAAGTACATTTGCAAGTATGAAACTTTATATGATCATGGTAGGATGTCGCCCTGAGGGAAGATATACCGAACAACACGATATTTTTTTTGGAATTGGAAATTCATTAAAAGAATTGGTTCCTCAGTTAAAATCCTTTTGGCCTGAAGTCAAAGGTAGAATACATATTGATGCCTGGAGAGAGGTTAATGTTGTTGATAATCATAAAATTGAAATTGTTTCCAAGGAGAAAGCGGTTGCAAATACAACTCAGCTTTACTTTATAAATCTAGGTGGTTATAAGGAAAATGAATTTGAAGAATATCATTATAAAATTATAACAACTGGAGTTACATTGGCAGAAGCCACCAAAAAAGCAAAAGCAACAAGTTTTTACAAACACTACGACTTTCCAGGTGCAACCTCACACATAGATGACAAATATGGAATTGATGTGGATGATATTTATAAAATTGAGGAAATTCTAACCCCTGAATTAAAAGAAAAATTTGCTTTAAAAATTACTGAAATAGAAAATGCAATTGAAGACGATTTGCATATTGGGTATTTGAAATTGGAGAAAATAATGTAGTATTTACCGTAATATTATTTGGTTGCTTTCTTCAATATTCTTGGTAGATTTAGTCAATAAATTGATGAAGTCGATCTTTATTTTTTGCTTTGGATTATCAACAGGAGTTACTACAACTCTGAGAATATTCTTTTCGTCAATTAAATAACTATCGTAATTATCGTCTACAATAGTTCCGTCAATTTGAAAAACAGGAACATTTTCACTCGAACTAACATATTTTGATTTGAATTCACTAAGACTCATATAATTATATTTACTTGGAGTTTTACCTTGAATCATTATTTTGCCAAAGTACTTTACTGAATCAATTAAGGTGTCTTTTTTTACGACATTTACTGAAGTTATATTTTCAGGATTTATGGTTGATAATAAAGAATAGCTTACTAATTTTCCATTAAAAAAAATAGCAGGTGGATTTGGATTATTAGAAATTTTATTATTATTGTAAACCACTTTAATAACAGTATCATTAACAGTTGCAGATTTAGAAATGTTCAAACCCTTGACTTTACCTGTAAGTTGTCCAAAAGTGGTCATTGAAAACAGAACAATAATTAGTGAAAATTTGAATTTCATATTTTAAATTATAGTTTGATTACCAAAAGGTATTTAATAATAAATCATTTATGCTAAAAGAGATGTAAGAGTTTTACACCCATTTACATATTGCGTCTATATTGTCCACCAACTTGAAATAAAGCATTTGTAATTTGACCTAGCGAACAAATTTTAGTAGCTTCCATTAAATGAACAAATAAGTTTTCATTTTTAATAGCTGCATCTTGTAAATCGCTCAAATATTGATTCACTTTATCACCATTAGTTTGATGTAAATTATTCAACATGTCAATTTGATATTGCTTTTCTTCTTCCGTTGCTCGTATTACTTCTGCTGGAATAATTGTTGGTGATCCCTTAGAACTTAAGAAGGTATTAACACCAATTATTGGAAATTCACCAGTGTGTTTTAAAGTTTCATAATACAAACTTTCCTCTTGGATTTTAGATCGTTGGTACATGGTTTCCATTGCACCAAGTACTCCACCACGCTCCGTAATTCTATCAAATTCTTCTAAAACTGCCGCTTCAACCAAATCGGTTAATTCTTCAATAATGAAGGCTCCTTGAATTGGATTTTCATTTTTGGCTAAGCCCAATTCTTTATTAATGATCAACTGAATTGCCATAGCGCGCCGCACTGACTCCTCTGTTGGAGTGGTTATAGCTTCATCATAAGCATTGGTATGCAACGAGTTACAGTTGTCATAAATGGCATATAATGCTTGTAATGTCGTTCGGATATCGTTGAAATCAATTTCCTGAGCATGTAATGAACGACCCGATGTTTGAATGTGATATTTCAACATTTGCGCTCTTTCATTAGCACCATATTTATATTTCATCGCTTTGGCCCAAATTTTACGAGCTACACGACCAATAACAGAATATTCAGGATCGATACCATTGGAGAAAAAGAAGGATAAATTAGGACCGAAATCGTTAATATCCATTCCGCGACTCAAATAATACTCCACATAGGTGAAACCATTAGATAGTGTAAATGCCAATTGAGAAATTGGATTTGCACCTGCTTCTGCAATATGGTATCCAGAAATAGATACCGAATAAAAATTTCTTACTTTATTCTTAATAAAATAATCTTGTACATCACCCATTAATCGAAGGGCAAATTCAGTGGAAAATATACAAGTATTTTGAGCTTGATCTTCTTTTAAAATATCAGCTTGTACCGTTCCACGAACTTGTGAAAGTGTTTTTGATTTTATTTCATTATAAACTGCTACTGGTAAAACTAAATCACCGGTAACACCAAGTAGCATTAAACCCAAACCGTTATTCCCTTCTGGCAGTTCACCTTGATATAGTGGTCTAACGGTGCCTTTTTGTTTATAAATAGCTGCTATTTTATTCTCAACTTCTTTTTCTAAACCATTTTCTTTAATATAAATTTCACATTGTTGATCAATAGCGGCATTCATAAAAAATCCTAACAACATTGGAGCTGGACCATTGATTGTCATACTCACTGATGTTAACGCATGCACTAGATCAAAACCAGAATACAATTTTTTAGCGTCGTCTAAACAACAAATAGAAACACCCGCATTACCAATTTTTCCGTAAATATCTGGTCGAATATGGGGGTCATTTCCATATAAAGTAACACTATCGAAAGCGGTTGAAAGTCGTTTTGCAGGTAATCCAGCACTCACATAATGAAACCTTTTATTGGTTCGCTCAGGGCCACCTTCACCAGCAAACATTCGTGATGGATCCTCACCTTCTCTTTTAAACGGATATAAACCCGCTGTAAATGGAAATTCTCCAGGAACATTTTCTTGCAAATTCCATTTTAACAAGTCTCCCCAAGCTTCATATTTAGGTAAAGCGATTTTAGGAATTTGAGTGTGCGACAAACTCTCCGTGTGAGTGGAAATATTTATTTCTTTGTCACGAACTTTAAAAGTATAAATTGGATTTTTATATCTTGCTATTTTATCATTCCAATTTAAGATGATCTCCCAATTATAAGGGTCTAAATCCATTTTGATTTTCTCAAACTGGTTTAACAATAAAGAGATCAAAACTTTATCATCTTGATTTGCATTTTCAGAATTGGTAATCTCTATACCTGATTTAGAAAGGATTGGTTCAATTCCTGAAATACTTTCAATAGTTTTAAAGATACCGTATAATTTTTGAGCTACTTTTTGTTGTCCAATTGCAGTCACATCATATTTACGATTGTTTTCAGCAATTTCCGATAAATATCGCGTTCTATGTGGCGGAATTACAAATATTTTTTCACTCATTTCGCGAGTGATTTGGAAAGTAGATTTTAATTCACTGTTCGTTTTCTCTACAATTTTATCCATGATTGATTTGTAGAGGGTATTCATTCCCGGATCATTAAATTGAGAGGCAATGGTTCCAAATACCGGCATTTCGTCAGGATTTACATCCCACAGATTATGATTTCGTTGGTATTGTTTTTTTACATCCCGCAGTGCATCAAGAGCACCCCGTTTATCGAATTTATTCAATGCAACTAAATCGGCAAAATCAAGCATATCGATTTTTTCTAATTGAGTGGCAGCACCAAACTCAGGGGTCATCACATAAAGTGAGACATCGGAATGATCCATAATTTCTGTGTCCGATTGTCCAATTCCTGAAGTTTCTAGAATAATAATATCATAATTAGCAGCTTTTAAAACTTGAATTGCATCTGCTACATATTTAGAAAGTGCTAGATTGGATTGACGAGTTGCTAATGAACGCATATAAACCCTAGGATTATTAATTGCATTCATTCTAATTCTATCTCCTAATAAAGCCCCACCTGTTTTTCTTTTTGAGGGGTCAACGGAAATTAATCCGATTGTTTTTTCTGGAAAATCAATTAAAAAACGACGCACTAATTCGTCCACCAATGAGGATTTACCAGAACCACCCGTTCCAGTAATTCCTAATACGGGTGTTCTTGAATTATTATTTTTAAGTTGGATTTTCTCTAAAAATGGTTTCGCAACATCGGGAAAATTTTCTGCAGAGGAAATTAATCTCGCAATGGCCTTTGGATTCTTATCTATTAAATGCTTTTCTTCATCCTTTATGATATCCCCAATTGCAAAATCAGATTTTTGAACTAGATCATTAATCATCCCTTGCAATCCCATGGCACGACCATCATCGGGCGAATAAATTCTTGTGATACCGTAAGCTTGTAATTCCGCAATTTCAGAAGGTAAAATTACACCTCCACCCCCACCAAAAATCTTTATATGTTCTGCACCTTTTTGCTTTAATAAGTCAAACATGTATTTGAAATATTCGTTGTGCCCCCCTTGATAAGAAGTAATAGCAATAGCATTGGCATCTTCCTGAATTGCAGTGTTTACCACTTCTTCAACACTTCTATCGTGACCCAAATGAATTACTTCAACCCCGGTAGATTGAATAATTCTTCGCATAATATTTATAGCGGCATCGTGGCCATCAAAAAGTGAGGCTGCGGTTACAATTCGAACTTTATGAACAGGGATGTAAGGTTTTTGATCTACCATTTATGAATGTGATAATTTTGAAGGTGCAATTTACGAGTTTTTTAAAAATTATTTATAAATAATAGAAAAAAACATACTTAATGATAAACGAAACTTCTAAAAAAAATAATTTATCTCAATTATCTCAAATTCAAATCCGGATAGAAGTGAGATTCCATGATATTGTTAGAATATAGAGGCGAAAGAAAAAGATCCAAATAAAAAATTGGTATAGAGTTTGTTTAGAAATATTAAAAATATTTAAATGAAAAAAATTCTGATTTCCCTATTATTTGTTCCAATGATCTGTTTCGCACAATTTAAAGATTTAAAAAAATTAGCGGAGAGTAAAATTCCAAAAATAACCAAACAAAATACATTGCCAGATATTAGTGCCGGATTAAGAGAGGCTTTGAACAATGGAATTACAAAACAAGTTTCAAAATTGACCGCGGAAGATGGATTTTACAAAAATGATTTAGTGAAGATAGTATTACCTGCTGAATTACAGAAAGTAGATAAAACATTACGAAATTTAGGTATGTCAAATTTGGCCGATCAAGGGTTAGTGGTTTTAAATAGAGCTGCGGAAGATGCAGTAAAAGAAGCAACTCCAATATTTGTTGATGCAGTAAAAAAAATAAATTTTACCGATGCTAAAACCATTTTAATGGGAAATGAAAAGGCAGCAACCACTTATTTAGAAACTTCTACTTCTACTGCATTATATGAAAAATTTAGTCCTGTAATAGCCAATTCTTTAAACAAAGTTAATGCTGATAAAATTTGGAGTCAAATAATAGCCAAATACAATTCTATACCGATGGTAAATAAAGTAAATCCAGATTTAAAGGATTATGTCACCAAAGAAAGTATGAAAGGGGTATTTACGATGATTGCAATTGAGGAAAAAGACATTCGAATAAATATAAAATCGAGAACTTCGAGTTTATTACAAAGTGTGTTTTCAATGCAGGATAAAAATAAATAACATATTGATAACCATATTTTAACTTGAAAATTGCGAATCATCTAGATATTTGCAACGTAGTTTAAAATTAGTAAATTAAGTTATTAGGGAATTAAACCACTACTTTCGGGGAGTGGTTTTTTTTATAATTTATTTAAAAATGAAATTACTGTAGAATTAAAAGTAAGGGGTTGTTCAATATTAACTACATGTCCGCATTGCTGAACAACAAATAATTGCGAGAATTTAAAATGCTTTTCAACTACTTTTCTAACCGACGGAAGAAACATATAATCTTCTTCACCCATAATATAAAGTGTTGGAATACTTAATTCTTCTTGTCGAAACCACTTCAAAATAGGGTTGATTTCAGCGGTCAATTTAAACCATTTAATAAATTCTTTTTGGTATAATTTCTTTGCTTCATTAATAAACAACAAACGAGATTGTTTGTGATTTTTATTGGGCATGATTACAAATGCAAAGAATTTATATAAAACCAAATAAGGCAAAACATATTTAAACATATTACCCAATCTCATCAATATTTGAGATCTAAAATTCATTTTTAGTATTGCGCCTCCTAGAATCATACTTTGTACCCGCTCAGGGTGCATTTCGGCGAGTTGCCTAATAAGAATTGTACCTAAAGATATTCCTACAAAATGTGATTTCTGAATTTTAAGGTGATCTAAAACTTCTAAAATATCATTGGCTAATGCCGTAAAAGTATATTTTTGTTTGAACGCTTTTTTTATTTGCTGGTTAGAGTTTCCATGTCCTCTTAAATCTAACAATAAAACGTTATAATGCTTTTGGAAATCTCGAATCTGTTTGAACCAAATGGAAGAACTCCCTCCCGCTCCATGAACAAAAGTAACCCATTGGGCGTCTTTTTCTTTTTCATAAACGGTAAAATGTATCATTTGATTTTTTTTGTAAATATAGATTAATTCTATGAAACAAATTAATAAAAAAAACACTATTAAAAGCATACAGCGTTTAAGTTATTAGGCAATGTATAGTTTATATATAGGTCGTTTATGATTCTATAAATATTAATATTTAGTAGATTTGCTTGAAGTTTAGATAAACATACTTTTTAACATATGCGCAATTTTACATTTGTTCTTACTATTTTATTTTCTATAAATTCATTATCACAATCACAAATATCACAAGATAATTTTGAGGGAAATTCAACCATCACTACTTGGTTTGGGGATAACTGTGGAATGGATAATTCCTTTACAAACCCTTTTCAGAATGGTATCAATACATCAGCGAAAGTTTTAAAATATACAGATGCAGGTGGACAATATGCGAATGTTCGTTTTGATGCGGGATTTAATTATAATTTAAATACGAGTAGCGTATTTACTTTAAAAATATATGTGCCTTCAAGCGGAATTACAGGTGCGCAAAACAATCAAATTTCTCTAAAATTACAAAATGGAAACATTACTTCCCCTTGGGCTACACAATGTGAAATAATAAAACCAATAACATTAAATCAATGGCAAACCATAACCTTTAATTTTGCTACTGATAATTTCATTAATTTAGATCCAACCTCTCAAAACCCCATAAATAGATCCGATTTTAATAGAGTTTTGATTCAGGTTAACGGAGAAAATAACACCTCTCAAGTTACCGCTTATATAGATGATTTTTACTATTCTGGTGCAGCCTCTGTTTTCAATACTTTAGTTTGGAGCGATGAATTCGAAGCTAACGGTGGGATAAATACTACAAAATGGTTTCCACAAACACAACTTCCAAATGGAAACAACTGGTATAATGGAGAACTTCAACATTATACCAATCGTATGGTAAATTCAAGTGTTAGTAATGGAGTTCTAAGTATTGTGGCCAAAAGAGAAACATTTACCGATCAGGGAAAAACGAAACTGTTCACCTCGGCTCGATTAAACTCAAAATTTGCTTTTAAATATGGTCGTGTCGAAGTTCGAGCTAAACTCCCAACTGGAGCTGGTACATGGCCAGCAATTTGGATGCTTGGAAAAAATATAAATGAACCTGGAGGATACTGGACCAGTACTTTTGGAAGCACAAATTGGCCAGCATGTGGAGAAATTGACATTATGGAACATTGGGGAACCAATCAAAATGTAGTGTCTAGTGCGGTTCACCATCCTATTAATGGAAATTTATCAGTCGGTGAATATATTTCCAATGCTCAAAATATAGCTGGGGTATCAACTAGTTTTCATGTTTACGCCGTGGAATGGGATGCCCAAAAAATAACTTTTAGCGTTGATGGCATTAATCATTTAACCTATAATCCAGCTATTAAAAACCAATATACTTGGCCATTTAACGCAGAGCAATATATATTATTAAATGTAGCCATTGAACCAAGTGTAACTGCTGGATTTGTTCAATCAACAATGGAAGTAGATTACGTAAGAGTATACCAGCAAACTGCACTAGATAATTATAATGTAACCAAAGAAAATAATTTGGTGATTTATCCAAATCCTGCCTCTGATTTAATAACACTTAAAACCAATGGAAATCTTTTAGGATCTAGCGTATCTGTTTGTTCGTTATTAGGACAAGAATTAGAAACTTTTAAATTGAATTCTGAAGAAACAACAATTAATTTAATTAATTATCAGAGTGGAATTTATATTATAAAAGTTAATTCTCAGGCTGGAATTCAAAGCTACAAGTTTGTAAAGAAGTAACTCTCTATTTTAAAATTGCAGCCATTTCTACCTGCATTTTTTGAGCTTCCTCCCTAGCCTTTTCTGCAAAATCAACTCCGCTTGAAGCATAAATTATTGCTCTCGATGAGTTTATAAGTAAACCTACATTAGAATTCATACCGTATTTACATACTTCCTTAAGACTTCCTCCTTGTGCTCCAACACCGGGAACTAACAAGAAACTATCCGGTACAATTTTGCGTATTTCAGTAAAATAGTCCGCTTTGGTAGCTCCAACAACATACATTAGCTTTTCGGAATTTTTCCAATTTTTAGATGTTTCCAATACTTGTTTGTACAGTTCTTTTCCGTCTACATTTAAAGTTTGAAAATCATACGC
The DNA here is from genome assembly GCA_947460615.1 of Bacteroidota bacterium. Taxonomy (GTDB): domain Bacteria; phylum Bacteroidota; class Bacteroidia; order Flavobacteriales; family Flavobacteriaceae; genus Flavobacterium. Next base: position 5,231 of record CANHHG010000009.1, on the reverse strand, counting down.
CCCTTCGTTTGAAGTCAGCGCCAACATAATCGTGTGCTTGTCTTCAAATGCTAAGAAAGGTTCCACAGAATCTTTTCCCATGTAAGGAGCAACAGTTACGCTATCAAAATTCAAATCTTCAAAGAAAGCTTTGGCATACATTGAAGACGTGTTACCAATATCTCCACGTTTTGCATCAGCAATTGTAAAAATGGAAGGGTACTTTTCATTGAGATAGTTGATCGTTTTCTGCAAAGAAATCCAACCTTTAATACCATACGCTTCGTAAAAAGCAGTATTGGGTTTGTAGGAAACTGTTAAATCATGAGTCGCATCAATTATCGCTTTATTGAACTCGAAAATAGGATCTTCTAAAGATAATAAATGAGATGGTATTTTATTCAAATCAACATCTAATCCAATACAAAGAAAGGATTTTTTGATTTTAATTTGGTCTATTAGTTGTTGTGTAGTCATTGTTGTATTTTAACCGCAAAGTTCGCAAAGTTTTTCGCAAAGTTCGCAAAGTTTTAAAAAAAATGCCAAACTTAATTCAGTGTGGCATTTATTATTCTATTATCTATCAATCTCTTATCCTTTTTCTCTTAAAAAACTTCACTGGCTTCTTTTAATTTCTCCATGTTGTTGACTAATTGTAATTCATCAACAATTTTTTGAATGTCGCCATTCATTATATTTCCTAAATCGTATAAAGTTAGACCTACTCTATGATCAGTAACACGACCCTGAGAATAATTATAGGTTCTAATTTTTGCCGAACGGTCACCAGAGCTTACTTGAGACGAACGTTTTGTAGCGTCTTCCGCTTGTTTTTTAGCCAATTCTTGCTCGTATAATCTTGAACGTAATACGTCCATCGCTTTGTCTTTATTCTTATGTTGTGATTTTTGATCCTGACATTGTGCCACTAAACCAGTTGGAACGTGTGTTAAACGAACTGCTGACTTGGTAGTATTTACTGATTGTCCTCCAGGACCTGACGAACAAAAGAAATCAACTCGAACATCATTCATATCAATTTGAACATCAAATTCCTCTGCTTCTGGAAGCACCATAACCGTTGCTGCAGAAGTATGCACACGACCTTGGGTTTCTGTTTGTGGCACTCGCTGAACCCGGTGAACTCCAGCCTCAAATTTTAACGTACCGTAAACATCTTCACCTGTAACCTCAAAAATAACCTCTTTAAATCCGCCAGAAGTTCCTTCGTTAATATCTACTACAGAAGTTCTCCAACCTCTATTTTCACAATATTTAGTGTACATTCTGAATAAATCGCCGGCAAATATACTCGCTTCGTCACCACCGGTTCCTGCTCTAATCTCCACCATCACGTTTTTAGCGTCTTCGGCATCTTTTGGAATTAATAAAAATTTTATTTCATCTTCCAAAATTGGTAATCTCTCTTTCGCTTCCTCCAATTGCATTTTCGCCATTTCAGTCATATCGGCGTCACTTCCGTCGGAAATAATCTCGTTTGCTTCATCAATATTACCCAAAACTACAATGTATTCATTGCGTTTATCGGCCAGCGCTTTCAAACTTTTATATTCCTGATTCAATTGCACATAACGCTTTTGATCGCTAATTACATCGGGTTGAATAATCAAATCCGATATCTCATCGAAACGTTGTTTTACTATTTGAAGTCTGTCTAACATTTTGTTTTTTCCTTATTTAAGTGCGCAAATTTACAAAAAATAGTTGATAATATAAAGTTTTCAATTGATGATTTTTTGGAGCTATTTCCTGCTGTACGCTATATCCACGCTAAAAAGCGCGGGATCCCACTTCCATCAGGGCTAAGACTTTTGAGTTTCAAAATATATAAATTTTACAAAAATTTTAAACCGTAATTTTCAGATTATCAAGTGAATAATAATTATTATTAATAATTATTCTAAATAACTTTTGAAATATAAATCTCAGTAACTACATTTGCGTTTTATTTTTAATCAGTCTAAATAAACATGAAGCAATTACTCTTTTTACTACTATTTAACTTAATAAATCTTTATGGACAAAATACCGGTATTGTAAAAGGAAAAATTGAATCCACCGATGGTTTTCCTGTTTCTAATTTATTAATCAAACAAGAGAAAAATGGAATTTCTATAAAAACTGATGAAAAAGGAGAGTTTTATATCTCTAATTTTCCTGTAGGAATTCACACTTTGGTTTTAGAAGGAGCAAAAATTAAAAAACAAGCAAAAGAAATAGTTGTCAAAGAGAACGAAACCTGCATTGTTAAATTTACTCTAAGTGAGGAAATTAATGAATTGAACGAAATAATTATTAAAATAAAAGAAAGCCCGAACAAAAAAAAGGAAACCATTCTCTCCGGATTAGAAATCAAACCGTTCGATTTACCCCAAAGTATACAAATAGTTGGGAATTCTACTTTATTACAACAACAAACAATTAGATTAAGTGACGTTTTAAATAATGTTAATGGGGTATATATCGGATCCTCTCGCGGAGGAGCTCAAGAATCCTCTTGGTCTAGAGGCTATGACATGACTTCGAATAATCTATTTAAAAACGGTTTTCGAACCAACTCTGGTTCAATGCCTGAAGTGGCAACTTTAGAAAAAGTAGAAGTCTTAAAAGGAGGATCAGCACTATTATTTGGAAATGTTACACCTGGTGGAATTGTAAATATGGTGACCAAAAAACCACAATTTAAAAATGGTGGACAAATATCGTATCAAATGGGTAGTTATTCATTCAATAAACCAACTATAGATTTATACGGTCCTTTTTCAAAAAAATTAGCTTACAGGATGATTTCAACTTATGAAAAAGCAAATAGTTTTAGAGACCTGGTAAACCGAGAGCGCTTTTATATTAATCCATCTCTATTACTTAAAAATGGCCAATCTGAATTTATATTACAAGGTGATTATTTAAAAGACAATTGGACTCCTGATTTTGGTACTGGATCTATTGGAAAAATTATTGCCGATGTACCTCGTAATACTTATTTAGGTGCCACTTGGTCTAATGGGCAAACCTATCAATCTAGTTTTTCAAGCCAGTTTAAACACCAAATTAATACCAATTGGAAGCTTAATATCAATACTGCATTTCAAAATTTTGAGCGTTCTTGGAAAGGTACAGAACGAATTCAACCAATAGAAAACGGTGATTGGAATAGACCACTAGGTCAATACAAAATCAAAGAACAGTTGATTTCAAACCAAATAAATCTTTCAGGAACTTATAAAACTGAAAAAATAAAACACCAATTATTTACCGGTTTGGATGTTGATAATTCAATTGCTGACGCTTATACTTATGTGTTCAATCCATTAATCTACGATACAATTAATATCTATGATTTAAACTTATATCCGCAAAACTCCTTTATTCCTGAGGCTACAAATACAAGAATTGTTCAAACTACAACCAATAACTTTGGAGTTTATTTCCAAGATTTAATTTCAATTAAAGAAAAAATTAAAATACTAGCTGGAATTCGTTGGTCATGGCAAGAAGCACAAGCGGAAAACAATAATTTAATTTCCAATAACATTACAACAGATGAAAAAAGAATAAGCAGTGCATTATCCCCTAAAATTGGCATAGTTTACCAACCCACTAACCACACATCAATTTTCACCAGTTATTCCAATTCATTTACCCCAAACACAGGTGTTACCATTTACAATGAAACCCTAAAACCTTCCATAATTGACCAATTTGAAATTGGATTAAAAAAGGATTGTTTTAAAGGATTACTAAGTACTAACATCACTTTATACACCATTATAAATAATAATCAACCCCAAACCGCCGAGCTGAATTCAGATGGAACTCTTAACACTAATAGTAATATTAAAACCTTAAATGGAGAAACTATCAGCAATGGATTAGAAATAGACATTTCATCAAACCCTATTGAGGGGTTAACTATTTTGGCTGGATATAGTTATAATGATATGAAATTTACAAAATCAAACGGAGCATTCGGTAGTTTTGTAGAAGGAGAACGATTAACAAGAACCCCTTACAATACTGCAAATTTTAGTGCTTTTTACACCATAAATTATGGGAAATTGAATGGAATTAGCCTTGGAATAGTTGGAAATTATATAGGCGATCGGTTAGGTGGATGGAACAACACTTATGGACAGACTATTCCAGACAGAAGAATTCCTATTAAGGGCTACACAGCATTAGATTTATCAATAGGTTACAAATGGAAATCTATTTCAATACTTTGTAAGTTATCAAATATCGGTAATGTTCTCAATTATACCGTGCATGAAAATTACAGTATGAACCCAATTGCACCTCGACAAATTATGAGTACGATTAATTATAAATTTTAAAATTGGTTGAAAAACAACAATTGGAGATTTAATTTTACCTTATTGATATTAATTTTATTGAATTAAAAAAGGCTGTCGATATGGACAGCCTTTTTTATTTGTAATTGAAATCATTACATTTTCTTCATTTGCTCTTTCATCATTACAATTTGATCTTTAAGCATGTTTTGTTTGTCTAATTTCTTAGCCTCGTTTAATAAATTAGTAGCTTCCAATTTCCTTCTTCTTGTCATTGCAACTCCAGCCAAATTTAATTTTGCAACCGCTAAATCCATATCCATTGACAATCCGAATTCAATCGCTTTCTTAAAATATTTTTCAGCTTGAATTAAATTAGTTTGTGAAAGCATAATTCCGTGAAGGTAATTATAATACCCTTGTTGCTTAAGTACTAGGGCTGTTTCTGGATTTTTAATACGCGACAACCATTTTTGGGCACCTGGAAAATCTTGCTTTCTTAATTTTAAAAAAGCCAATAAAATAAATTCGTTTTTAAAATATAAAAAGATAGGAATCAACGATAAGAATATGAAGAAAATACCATTTCCAATTTCCCCGTCTGTAAAACTCCAAATTCCGCTACCTATAATAAGAGCCGCTAAAATTAGTTTGATGTTTTTATGAAACATAATATTTGATTAATTATTTTTGCAAAGATAGTAAAAGGAATTTAAAATATTTTTACAAAACTACTTGCAAAGAATAAAACTCTTTGTATATTTGCACTCGGTTTTAGAAATAGATATTACAAAACCAGCATAGATATTTTAATACAAGATTTTAAAGATAACAAACAATGAGCAAAAGAACGTTTCAACCATCGAAAAGAAAGAGAAGAAATAAGCACGGATTTATGGACAGAATGGCTTCTGCTAATGGAAGAAAAGTCCTTGCTCG
>CANHHG010000008.1 GCA_947460615.1 Bacteroidota bacterium | reverse complement strand
TTTTCTTTGGTTGCTAATGCAGTTGTGGTATTTGTAGCATTGGTATTTACGGTAGTTTGAAGCGCGGTGTTATTCGCATTCACTGTAGTAATATTGTTATCTACATAGGTTTTTACTGCATTTTGTGTTGGGAATAATACATCACTAGTTCCTAAAGTGGTTGTAGTCGATTTATTGGCCGTGTTTTCTTTGGTTGCTAATGCAGTTGTGGTATTTGTAGCATTGGCCGTAACTGTAGCTTGAAGCGCTGTGGTATTCGCATTCACTGTAGTAATATTGTTATCTACATAGGTTTTTACCGCGTTTTGTGTAGGAAATAGCACATTGCTGGTTCCTAATGTTGTGGTTGTTGATTTGTTTGCTGTATTTTCTTTTAACGCTAAAGCAGCTGTAGTAGCTGCAGCATTGGCTGCAACCGTTGTTTGAAGTGCTGCTAAGGCGGCCGTGCTTTCTGAATTCACAGCATATAAAGCAAAAGGAACCGCTGTAAAGGGTTGGTTACTTATTTCTACAAAAGTAAAGCAAGTTCCAGAAGCACTTAATTCTACTTTTAACCTCTTCGGATTGGCATTCCAAATAATATTTGAAAAAGAAGAAGCATAACCACCCATTTGATCTCCTGTACCAATAATTAAATTCACCATTCCAAATTCGTCTGTTGTGGTGCGTGTCAATTCAACATATTCAGTAACCGAATTTTGATCAATGATATAAAATTTTAAACAAATATTTTTATTTGCCAAGGGAGCATTTGAATTATTTATCCCAGGTAATTGTTCGCCCGCTGGATTTAATATTAAAGCTTGGTAAGTAATTCCATTGGTTTGAGAATATCCAATGAAGCTGATAAAAAATAAAAGACTAATTACAATTTTTCTCATGACTTATGATTTAATTTAATGGGAAATGCAATCCAAAATGGATTTGGTTATTGGTAAAAGAAAGTTTTTCGGCAGAAGAATTGGAAATATTAAAAACTTTAGACAGTTCATATCCGCCAGAAATTTTAATATTTTGGGTGATCGTATATTGAAAATCAAGACTAATATTAGGTTGTAGTACCAATCCTGAAAATTCTTCATGATTTGAAATGTCATGAATCACATTATTAATGTTTTGTTCTCCACTGATTATCGTTGAAGCAGCAAAACCTAATTTTGTTTTAACTTTAAATGATTTAGAGACTTCTATAAATGTAAAATTAAGTGCATTTTGAACTCCTAAATAGTTGGTTTTCCATGAATAGTTATCGGTGCTTGTTCCGCCAATTGCGTTAAATTGATTATAAACCAAACTAACAGCGTAGGTTAATTTTTTTGGATCGGCCGTTTTACCCAACTTAATATCCATCCCTAATTGATAAAAAGAGCCTTCTCCACTTCTGAGGTTAGAATTAGTTACACCAAATGAATTCTTGTAATTGTAGGTAGTGTAATTTTTTCCTGTATAGAAAAATAGTTCTTGAGCCTGAACGAAACCTCCTGTAGATACTAGTAAAAAAAGCAAACATTTTTTAATCATCTTGTTTTAATTTTTAATTATTTTAGTGTGATAAGTGAATGAATTATTTGAAAGCTTTACAAAATATTCTGCGCTTTCCAATTCTTGAAGATTAGCTATTATTTTATTTTCCATTACTTGTATGGTATTGGAATAAACTTGACGACCTAAAATATCATAAATCAATATAGAAACTTGCTCTCCAACTGATTCAGAAAACTGAAAATTGATATTGTCGTCAAAGGGATTTGGATAAGTGGTGGTATTTACTCTAACAGTATTGTTTGTGGCTATGATTTTCTCCCAATTACTTTGTTGAAAGCCTTGTTGGGTCATTACACTTCCTCTTGTAGTTCCTGTCACCGATTGCTGACCGATAGAAAATTTAAATACTATTCCAGAGGATGTGGTAGCATTTCCGCCTTGTGAACTCAACATTTGGTGGTGTAGTTTTTGGGAAAAACCATTAAAAGTGAGCAGTAGAAATAGAAATCTAATTACAAGTTTCATGGGAATAATTTTCACACAAAAAACGTAATTATACAAAGCTCAAAAAAGGATAAACATTCATAATTTATATCAAAAAATAGTTTTTGACATAATACAACCCCTAAAATAAATTGTTATACTTTATATTTATAGCAATTATTAGTATGTTTGTTTAACCTAAATTAGTTTATGAATATAGCTTTATCGGTTCCGGATATTTTATTATTTACAACTTCAATTTTATTGGTGTTCAACATAATATTGCTTCTAAAGAAAGTAAATTCTAAAAACTATATGCTAGTTGGCACATTGGCAATATACTTTAGCTTTATTACCGCAACTATAGTTCTTTTATTATTTACCCGTTACAATATTAAAATTATTAATTCAGGAACTATTTTAACATTAATGGCTATAGTATATTCACTTTACAATGTGTTTCACTATTTCAGTTTACAGCAATTAATTGTTAAAAAAAATCGATTTAACGTCAAATATTTACTCCATATAGCCTCTGTTATAATAGTTGGGTTCCTGATTTTTTATTTTTTCCAACCTATAAGTTTTATAAAAGGAGATGGATATAGTTATGTTTTTGAAACCCAACATTTGATGGTTGCCCAAAGCAAAAATTATATAATACTATTAGCTCGTATTTTCCATCCAATTTTCTACGCTATACTTGGCGGTTATTTATTATTTTTATTTTATAATTCGCCTCGATATTTATCCATTCAAAAATCAACTCGTTATTTTATTTTCTTTTTTTACTTACAGAAAATATTTTTGTTCATTTGGGTATTGATAGGGTATGTAGGATTTAATATTGATAGTGAACTTTATAGTAAACTTTCAATAACTGGCTTTTCAATAACGGCTTTATTCATGTCTAGTTATATATTGTTAAGCCCTAATTTATTGTTGCAAATCACTAAATTTAATTACGCCTCAAAAAAAACACCGTTAGATACCTCTAAATTACCAGACTTAATTGGACAATTAGGTCGTATGATGGATCAGAATAAATTTTATTTAGATGCTAATTATAGCCTTACCAATTTATCCTCTGATACCGATATATCAGCCAACACTATTCGAGAAGTAATAGCAGCCAGCGGCTTTAAAAATTTTTCCGCCTACATTAATTCGTTCCGTATTGCACATGCTGAGCAATTAATCTCTAATGGTTATTTAGATACTTATTCAATTGAATCCCTTTGTAAAGATTCGGGATTTCAATCTGAAGTTACCTTTTATCGTGTTTTCAAAAAAGTACACGACTGCACTCCTAAAGAATTCAGTTATAATATAAAGAACATCAGATATACAAGTTGAAAGCCAACTATTTATTTGGAACTATTTTAAACAGTTTTAAATCTGAATTTAAATTCTCCGTTTATTAATTTTACAAAATACTTATATTCAAAAAGTATTTAATAATTATAGAGCAAACAAAAAAGACAAACTGATTAAGTTTGTCTTTTTTTGTGGGCGATGAGGGGTTCGAACCCCCGACCCCCTCGGTGTAAACGAGGTGCTCTGAACCAGCTGAGCTAATCGCCCTAAATAGGTCTGCAAATATAAGTCTCTTTTCGGTATTTGCAAACTATTTTTAAAATAATTACAATATTTCTGCTACTACAAAGGTACTTCCGCCAATGTAAATAAAATCGGTTATCGAAGCATTTTCTCTAGCGTTCGCATAAGCTTCTGAAACTGAATTGTATACTTTTCCTTTCAATCCAAATTCCATTGCTTTTTGTTTCAAAATTTTGGCGTCTAATCCCCGGGGCATATTGGGTTTGCAAAAATAATAAATCGCCTTTTTTGGAAATAATGGTAGAATTTCATCCAAATCTTTGTCGTTGACTACCCCAAAAACAAAATGTAAGGTATCCAATTCTTCTTTTTCTAATTGATTTAAAACCTGTTCTAAACCATGTTTGTTGTGGGCGGTGTCGCATATGGTTTTTGGTGCACTATTCAATTGTTGCCATCTCCCTTGAAGTCCTGTGTTTATACCAACCTTTAGAAATCCGTTTTTAATAGCAGTTTCTGTAACCTCAAAGCCTGAAATTGTATTTAAGATTCTCAAAGTTTGAAGGGCCGTTTTTTTATTTGAAATTTGATAGTTCCCTTTCAAATCGGATGGGTAAACATCTAAAATGGTATCTGAGGCAAAGAAAATTTCAGAACGAGTTGCATTGGCTTTAGCTAAAAAAACAGGTTTTGTTTCTAAGTTATATTCGCCAATAACCACTGGAATAGTATTTTTTATAATGCCTGCTTTTTCATTGGCAATAGCTTCAAGTGTGTTTCCTAAAAACTGAACGTGGTCTTTTCCTATATTGGTAATTACCGAAATCAATGGAGTTATAATATTGGTAGAATCCAATCGACCGCCTAAACCTACTTCAATTATTGCGATGTCAACCTTTTCCTTTTTGAAGTATTCGAATGCCAATCCAACAGTCATTTCAAAAAAACTCAATTCATTTGCCTTTAAGAAATCAATATGTTGGTCAATAAATTCACAAACAAATTCTTCAGAAATTTCATTCCCATTAATTTTAATACGTTCCCTAAAATCTTTTAAATGAGGTGAAGTATACAAACCTACTTTATAACCTGCTTCTTGTAAAACGGAGGCGAGAAGGTGAGAGGTAGACCCTTTGCCATTGGTGCCTGCAACGTGAATGAATTTTAAATCTGTTTCAGGGTTTCCTAAATAATTGGACAAAAATAGGCTATTGGTCAAGTCCTCTTTATAGGCTGATGCACCTTGTTGTTGGTACATAGGAAGTTGGTTGAACATCCAATTTAAAGTTTCCTGATAGTTCATTAAATATTGAAAAGGTTTACATAATTCGGGAATTATTGACCCAATTTAAAATTGATTGTAATATATCCTATTTGTGTTTCAGGTGCGTTCGGGTCGGGCTCCCATTTATAAGATTTTGCTATTTCATAAGCTGGGTCTAACAAACATTGACTGGTATTATCTGTGCCTTTTGTATATTTTGCTGCAATTACATTTCCATTTCTATTTACCTTTATTTGTACTACAACAGTACCCGATTCATTGCATTTTTGTCGTTGTTTACTACTTGATCTTAATTTTCTGCCTTCTAATTTCCAATTTCCATTTCCGGAACCTTTTCCAGATCCGCTTCCAGTTCCATAACCGCTACCTGTTCCTAGTCCTTCACCAGATCCATTTCCACCTCCCGAACCAGTTCCACTTCCGCCACCGCCATTGTACCCTTTTGAATTGTTATCACCATTGGACTTTCCTTTATTTCCCGCAGTTTTATCGTTTCCGTCTCCTTCTTTATTTGATCCATTTAATAAATTTGACAAGGCATCAGAAGTTGATTTTGAGGGTTTTGGCGTTGGTTTAACTACCGGTTTTTCTTCTGCTTTCTTTTCAGTTTTTGGATCGGGTTTCTTCACTTCAGCTACCGTTGGTGCTTCTTCATTTTCGGATACTATGATTTCTTTTTCTTCGGTTGGGGTTTCGGTTACTTCTTCAGGTGCAGCAGTAATTACTTCTTTGGAATCAAAGTTATCTCCGGAACCTAATTCACTATCTCCAAAATTCACTGCGATTTCTCCACCGCCACCACCGCCTTCCATTTCTGGAAGAGGTAAACTGTCACTAAATTTTAAAAAGAAAAACAATAAAAAAAGTAAACCAAAACTGGTAAAAGTAATTGCTAATGATTTTTTTTCTTGTTCTGTTTCAAATAGTTTCATTCTGTAAAATTGAGAGATAAAGATAATACAATATTTAAAACGAAAAAGGCATCAAAAAATTGTTTTTCAATAATCAAAAAATTATACCAATTGTTTTAAAGCAATTTCAAATGCGGTAGCGCTAATATTAGTTTTTGAACTGTTTAACGAATGCGCTTTTACAATCGCATTTTTAATGGTATTCGAGGTGTCGATAAAAATAGACTCATCCGTCATTTGAACTTTTTTCTCCATAAAATAAGCAAAAACTCTTGCCATACCGCAATTAGAAATAAAGTCGGGGATCAAACTGATTTTTTGGTCTACCTGTTCCATAATTGGTCCGAAGAAAATTTCTTTATCTGCAAATGGAACATTCGCACCACAAGAAATCACTTCTAATCCTGAGGAGATCATACTGTCAATTTGGTGTTGAGTCACTAATCTTGATGCGGCGCAGGGTGCAAAAATTTCAGCTCCTATGGTCCATATTTTTTCGTTGATTTCCTCAAATGGAATCATATTGTCTGCTACCAATTGGTTACCATCCTTGTTTAAGAACAAGGTTCTAATTTCTTCAAATGTAAATCCGTTTTCATTAATAAGACCTCCGTCTCTATCGATAATTCCGATCACTTTTGCGCCCATTTCAGCTAAGTAAAAAGCGGCTGCAGAACCTACATTCCCAAATCCTTGGACGATTGCTTTTTTACCTTTAACATCGCCTCCATAAATGGCGTAAAAATGACGAACAGCCTCTGCAACTCCATATCCTGTAATCATATCGGCAACCGTATATTTTCGAGAAACATCTGGAGAGAAAACAGGGTTTTCAATCACTTTTACTACCCCTTGTCGTAATTGTCCAATTCTGTTAATTTTATCCGCTTCTGTAGGTTTAAAATGACCATTAAAAACGCCTTCTTGAGGATGCCAAACGCCACATTCTTCTGTCATTGGAATCACTTCGTGTATTTCATCCACATTTAAATCGCCACCAGTTCCATAATAACTTTTCAATAAAGGCGAAACTGCTTTGTACCAACGTTGTAAAACTCCCTTTTTTCTTGGGTCATTGGGATCAAAATTAATTCCAGATTTCGCTCCACCTATAGCTGGTCCTGAAACTGAAAATTTCACTTCCATAGTTTTAGCTAACGATAAAACTTCGTTCATATCTAACCCTTTTCTCATTCTTGTGCCACCACCAGCAGCGCCACCACGCAATGAATTGATTACTGTCCAGCCTTCCGCTTCCGTTTCTTGATCTTTCCAGTTAAAAATAATTTCAGGTTCTTTATTCTCGAATTTTTTAAGTAAATCTTTCATTAATTTTTTTTCGTTTTTAAGTATTGCAAATATAGGCAACTTTAATTTTTTATTTTATTATTTTGAAGGGTATATTTTTCCGGAACTATGGTCCTTAGAAGCTCCTGTTACGCTGTTTAAGGTGTTTATTTCATCTCGCAATTTCAATACTCCAAGTAATCCAAAGATTAGCGCTTCTTTAAATTCAATAATTTTCCTCTCAGGAATTAATAGGGATGTTTCCTTCAAATAATATTGAATTCTACCGATTAAAAAATCATTGTAAGCACCACCTCCAGTAATTAATAATTTGCTTTTTTTATTGAATAGTGTTAATCCAATTTGGTAAGCAATATGTTCTGTGAAAGTAGCTAATTTATCTTCGATGGAAATTCCATATCTTTCGATTATTGGTAAAATGATTTCTTTTACAAATTCATATCCTAATGATTTTGGATGAATTAAACTGTAAAATTCCAATTCATTTAATTCGTTTAGCAATTGTGAATTACTATTTCCGGAACTTGAAATGGTACCTTTATCATCATATTCCATACCCAATTGATTGGCATAATAATTCAATACGGTATTCACAGGAGAAATATCAAATGCAATTCGTCTCCCCTTTTCCTCAAAGGAAATATTTGAAAAGCCTCCTAGATTCAAACAATAATCTGCGTCTGGAAATAATAGGCGATCGCCAATTGGAACCAAAGGAGCTCCCTGACCACCCAATTCTACATCTTGAACTCTGAAATCACAAACCACTTTTTGCTTACAAATTTTGGCTATTTCAGGTAAATTTCCAATTTGTAAAGTAATTCCAATTTTGGGTTGGTGTAAAATAGTATGTCCGTGAGAACAAACGGCATCAATATTTTCAATAGAGTGTTTTGAAATAAAATTAGAAATAGTATTCCCCAATAATAAGGTGTATTTTTTATTCAATTCTAATAATTCTGATTCTGAAAACCCAACCGCAATTTTTAATTGGTTAATCCAATCTTTACTATATCCAATGGTTTCAGATTCAAGGATTTGGAATTTCCATTTGCCATTAATGATTTCAAAATTAAGGTGCGCCAAATCGATTCCGTCTAGCGAGGTGCCCGACATCACTCCAATTACGTTGTATTTTTCTTGAATCATCGGCTAAAATTAATAAATCATTTTGAGAATTTGATAATTTAGAAGTATATTTGTTTGCATTTTTTATATTAATCACAATTATTATTCCCTATTATGGATTTTAAACTTACAGAAGAGCATTTAATGATTCAACAAGCAGCTAGAGATTTTGCTAAAATGGAATTGTTACCAGGTGTAATTGAAAGAGATGAACATTCAAAATTTCCAACGGAACAAGTCAAAATGATGGCTGAACTTGGATTTATGGGGATGATGGTTGATCCAAAATATGGAGGGTCAGGCTTAGATAGCATTTCCTATGTTTTAGCGATTACCGAAATTTCAAAAATTGATGCGTCCGCAGCGGTGATTATGTCTGTAAACAATTCGTTGGTTTGTGCAGGAATTGAGAAATATTGTAATGAAGAACAAAAACAAAAATACTTGGTACCGCTAGCAAAAGGAGAGGTAATTGGCGCTTTTTGTTTATCGGAACCTGAAGCGGGTTCTGACGCTACATCTCAAAAAACTACTGCCATAGATAAAGGAGATCACTATTTGTTAAACGGTACAAAAAACTGGATTACCAATGGAAGTTCCGCTTCTACCTATATTGTGATCGCTCAAACGGACATCGAAAAAGGGCATAAAGGAATCAATGCGTTTATTGTTGAAAAAGGTTGGGATGGATTTGAAATTGGACCTAAAGAAAAGAAAATGGGAATTAGAGGTTCAGACACTCATTCTCTAATGTTTACGGATGTAAAAGTTCCTAAAGAAAACAGGATAGGTGTTGATGGTTTCGGATTTAATTTTGCTATGGCGGTTTTAAATGGCGGTAGAATAGGTATTGCCTCGCAAGCCCTTGGAATTGCAAAAGGTGCTTTTGAAATGGCGCTACAATATTCTCAAGACAGAAAGGCTTTTGGTAAAGAAATTTTCAAACACCAAGCAATTGCTTTTAAATTAGCCGATATGGCAACTCAAATTGCAGCAGCAGAAATGTTGGTTTTAAAAGCCGCTTCTGAAAAAGATGCAGGTCAAGATATTTCTCAATCGGGGGCAATGGCTAAATTGTTTGCTTCTCAAACTGCCATGGATACGACAATTGAAGCAGTTCAAATTCATGGAGGTAACGGTTATGTTGCAGAGTATCATGTGGAAAGAATGATGCGTGATGCTAAAATAACTCAAATTTACGAGGGAACTTCTGAAATTCAACGCATTGTGATTTCAAGAACGTTAATCGCATAATTGAATTATTTCACATAAAAAAAGTCCTAAATCGATTCGTTTTAGGACTTTTTATTTTGTAATTTTTGAAATATTATTCAATAATAATTTTCTTAGTAAGGCAATCTCCTTGACTTCTTATTGAAATTAAATAAACTCCTTTCATGGTGTCATTTAATGTAATAATTTGATTTAAATCACTATTATTTATATATTCTTTTTCAAATATTGTTCTACCCGTAGTATCATAAATTACAATTGAATAATCATCTAATACCGATTTTAATTGAATATCAAAAATTCCTTTATTTGGATTTGGAACAATAGAGAAATTATTGGTAAAAAAACTATTCGTGCTCAAAACATTAGTTAAAAATTGATTTGATATTGCATTGTAGTAGGCTAGCATTCTAGTTGCTTGACCCGCAGTAAACATATACATGCAAGCATCATTAGTGTAATCCATGTAGTTCATAGTTAGAGTACTTACATTACATGTTGCAGTTACACCAGCTCCTGGACACCCGTATACAGCTGTGTTTGAAGGGGGTGTGTCACATACTCTATCTCCTTGAGTGTTGCAATTTGTGTTAGTACAACTATTAGAAAAAGTGTGATTCAGATTGAAAAAATGACCTAACTCGTGAGTTAACGTTCTTCCTAAATTGTAGGGAGCTCTTGGAACATAACCTGGACATCCAGCCCCTTTTCCAAATGCATTTAGTGAAATTACCACAGTTTGTCCATTTCCAGGCGATCCTCCTAAAGGGGAATACCCTAAAAGATTTGTTCCTGCATTTCTACAAACTAAATTTAAATATCCGCTCCAATTTGTATCTTGATCGGCACCACCTAAAAAATTAGTACCAAAGGTAACCGCTAAATCTCCATCTACAAGATTTGAACCAAAAGGATGATTTCTATTTGCCAATACAAATCGTACGTCTATGCTACCGGTATTTACATTTGGATAATTACTACTATCACTCGCCCATTGAGAGATATCTATGTTTGTAGCATTATAATCTAAATTTAAAATGTCTACTTGGGTTTGTGCTAAAGTTCTTAAACAAGTTGTAGGGGCTGTTACGTCTGGAAAATGCACTGCAACTGGAATGATAATTGTAGCATTTGGACTTGCTAATCGATTGGGATTTTTTTCTAATTTTTCTAATTCGATTTCAAACCTTGCTTGAATGTTTAGGTAGTTTTGTCTCGCAATTGGATCGTTCATAATGCGTTCCATGTTTTGTTCCATTCCACAAGTTCTCTGTTGAGAATAGCCTAATTGAACAAATAATAACGCGATTAGTAATTTTAGTTTCATAAGTTTTAATTTAGACTTCAAAAATAATATTAAAAATCAATATATTCTAAATTATTTCAAATTACTATAATATATAAATAAAAAGAGTCCTAAAACATAGTGCTTTAGGACTCTTTAATAATAAATAAAAATATTATTTTGCCAATGTCATTTCATCAACAATGTGTTTTGCTCCTGAGTATTTTTCAATTACCCATAACACATAACGGATATCAACATTAATAGTACGTTGTAATTTTGGATCAAAAATAACATCTCCAGCCATCGCTTCTATATTACCATCAAATGCCAATCCTATTAATTCTCCTTTTCCATTTAATACTGGTGAACCAGAATTCCCACCTGTAATATCGTTGTCCGTCAAGAAATTGACATGAAGAGAACCATCTTTGTCTGCAAATCGACCATAATCTTTATTTTTGTTCAATTCAATAATTCGTGCCGGCAAATCAAATTCTTCGTCCCCTTTTTTGTATTTTTTAACTTGACCGTCTAAAGTGGTATAGTTGTTTACTTTTGCATCGTTTCTCTTGTCTGCTGGTAATGAACGTACTTTACCATAAGTTAAACGCAAGGTAGAATTGGCATCTGGATATTTAATAGTACCAATTTTTGATTCTCTAAGCCCTTCCACCAATAAACGGAATGCGGTCCCATAATCATTTTGTGCTTTAGCAATAGCATCCGATTTAGCATTCATGTGTGCAACTAAATCATTAGAAACTAAATACAAAGGATCGCTAGCCAAAACCGCTTCACTTGGATAATCTAAAAATGCTTTTACTTTATCTAAAGAAGTTAATACACTCATTTCAAATGCGGCATTTACAAATTTTGAATAGTCGTAGTTAGTGTCTTTTCCAATTTTTTCAACCATTGGAGCAATTCCATAACCTGTAGACTTGGTAGCATACAATTTTAATTGTGCGGTTAAGATGTCTTTTTCAGCCGGAAGGAATGAATCTGCGAAAAATCCATTTGCCATCTCAATTATTCTAGGAGCCAATGCAGCACGTTTTGTTGCATCTGCTTTAGCGTAAGTATCCAATTGTCTTCCTAATGTACGTCCAATTGAACCGTATGCAGAAGTTCTCATTAATTGTTGCAGGTAATTATCTTGACGAGATTTTTCATTCGTCAAAGCGTAAAACGCATTTATAGTACTTACCACATTACCATATTTTGCTTTATTCTCCGCTTTATTTGCCCAGCTATTAAATTTAGCTTCTTGGGCTGCTTTTGATTTAGAGGTTTGAAATTTGCTTAAAGCATCGATCATCCCCTGACGGTTTTTCCAATAATTAGCAGTTGATGCAAATTTTGAAGCATATACTAATCGAAGTGCAGCACTTTGATCCATATATTTTTTCATATTGTCCATACCTGTTTTAGCACCTTCAACCCAAGCAGGATAAGCAAATTTTACGTTTTGCTCAATTCCACCAGCAGGCATCCAGCGGTTAGTTCTTCCTGGATAACCTAATATCATAGCAAAATCTCCTTCTTTAACTCCGTTTAAGTTTACTGGTAAGTAGTGTTTTGGATTTAAAGGCACATTAGAGGTAGAATAATCTGCAGGATTTCCGTCTTTATCAGCATAAATTCTAAACATAGAAAAATCGGCTGTATGACGAGGCCATTCCCAGTTGTCCGTATCACCACCAAATTTACCTAAACTTTCTGGAGGAGTTCCAACTAGGCGCACGTCTTTATAATCTTGGTAAACAAAATAGTAATATTCATTTCCTTGAAAAAATGGACGAACAGAAACAGTGTATTTTCCGCCTTCATTATTTTCTTTTTCAATAGCTGCAATTTCTTGATTAACGGCTTTTTCTCTTTCAGCCTCGGTCATTTTATCATTTAATTTCGCTAAAATTCTTTTAGAACAATCATCCATACGAACGAAAAAACGAACAAATAAGCTTGAAGGTTTCATTTCAGAAGCTTTATTTGCCGCCCAGTAACCGTCTTTCAAATAGTTTTTCTCAGCAGTAGATAATTCAGCAATGGCATCATATCCGCAATGGTGATTGGTTAATACTAACCCATCTTTAGAAATCACTTCAGCAGTACAACCTCCGTTAAATTGAACAATGGCGTCTTTTAAACTGTGGTTATTGATGCTGTATATTTCTTCAGCAGTCAATTGTAATCCCATTTTTTGCATATCTCGGTGATTTAAACGCTCTATGAACATTAAAAACCACATTCCTTCATCTGCCTTAACGCTAGAAGGAATTAACATAACCCCAATAACTAGGGATAAAATAAATTTTTTCATACTTATTAGTTTTTTTTTGAACTGCGAATATAAATCATTTTCACAATTCTATTGGTACTTCAAGTTTAAAAAGTTATGATTTTAACAAATATTTTGATGTTTTCAATAACTTAACTTTTGTAAAAATAGATAACCTTAAAATAAATTTAAATGCACGATAAATTAACACAACAATAGCAATTTTGTCAAAACTAAAAATGAAAAATAAAAGAAAAATTCCATTAGTAGTAATCAGCGATATCCACCTTGGAACCTATGGCTGTCAAGCTACCGAATTACTTCAATATTTAAAATCTATTCAACCCAAAATCTTAGTTTTAAACGGCGATATCATTGACATGTGGAACTTTTCAAAAAGTTATTTTCCTTCCTCACACATGAATGTTATGCGTCACATAATTAAAATGTCAGCCAATGGTACCCGATTAATTTATGTTACAGGTAATCACGATGAAGTGTTGAGAAAATATTCGGACCTTATATTAGGCAAATTTGAATTGGTAGACAAACTGGTTTTAGAATTAGATGGAAAAAAAGCTTGGATTTTTCATGGTGATGTATTTGATTCTTCCACACAAGGATATGCTAAAATTCTAGCTAAAATTGGCGGTAAAGGCTACGATTTATTAATATTAATAAATAGTTTTTTAAATTGGATAATGGTTTTATTGGGAAAAGAAAAGCGCAGTTTTTCTAAGAAAGTGAAAGATAGCGTTAAAAAAGCAGTTTCGTTTATTACCGATTTTGAAACAACGGCTGCTGAAATTGCTATCGATAAAAAATTCGACTATGTGGTTTGCGGCCATATTCATAAACCACAAATGAGAAAAGTTACCAATGAAAACGGATCAGTAATGTATTTAAACAGTGGTGATTGGGTTGAAAATTTAACCGCTTTAGAATATAAAAATGCGGAATGGACTATTTATGAATATAAAAAGGAACACTACCTTAATTTTGAATCCAAAGAGGAATTAGTTTCTGAAGATTACGCTGCCAAAATTCTTTCCTAAACTTTATTTAATTTCAAATGAAAATATTTTATGCAATTCAAGCAACAGGCAATGGTCATATAAGTAGGGCAGTACAACTGTATCCATATTTGAAGAAATTTGGGACGGTTGACTTTTTCATGAGTGGTAATAATGCCAGCTTAAATGTTGATATTCCAATAAAATTTAAAAGTAAAGGTTGCAGCTTGCATTACAGCAAATGCGGTGGTTTGGATTATTGGGAAATTGCTAAAAACATCAATCCTGTTCAAATGTATCGCGATGCAAAAGCGCTGCCTTTATCGGATTATGATGTAGTAATTAATGACTTTGATTCTGTGACTGCTTTGGCATCTAAAATTCAAAAAGTAAAATCGGTTCAGTTTGGTCATCAGGCAAGTTTTAAATCCAAGTTGACCCCAAGATCTGAAAATAATAATTTAATGGGGGAGCTAGTTTTACAAAAATACGCTCCAGCAAATAAATATTTAGGACTTCATTTTAAAGAATACGATACCTTTATTCATCCTCCGATTATTAAAGATGATATTGTAAACGCTACTCCTACAGACTTAAATCATATTTCGGTATACCTACCTTCCTTTGATAAGGATTGTTTAGAAAATGCCTTTAGAAAAGTAGGTGATGTTCAATTTCATTGGTTTCTAAATGATATAAAAAACCCCTATTCTGTTGGAAATATTACTTATTTTCCGGTTAACCAAAAGCTATTTAACGATAGCTTAATTACGTGTCATGGAATAATTACTGGGGGTGGTTTTGAAACTCCCGCCGAAGCCTTGTTTTTAAATAAAAAGGTGCTAAGTATTCCCATCCAAAAGCATTACGAGCAAGAATGTAATGCGGCAGCCTTAAAATTATTAGGCGTTCCAGTACTTAGTAAAGTAGGGGATAATTTTCATATTGAAATTGAAAATTGGCTGAATGGAAAAATCGAATATCCAAAAATTGAGGCCAACGATATTCCAAAAACGCTACAATATTTGTTTGATACTTATAATGATTAAATAAAAAAGCCATCGAAAGACGGCTTTTTTATTTATAAGTTATGGCTGTTTTCAGGAAGTTCATCTTCCATATTAAGCATGTTCCAAAGTTTGTCTTTTAACTCGGTAAGTCCTTGTTGCGCTACAGATGAAATAAATAAATAAGGTGTTTCGCCAAATTCTTTATCTAATTCTGATTTTAGCTCCGCTTTAAGTTCATCGTCCAACATATCGCATTTTGAAATGACAACAATGCGCTCTTTATCGAGCATTTCAGGATTGTATTTTGTCAATTCGTTTACCAAAATATCGTATTCTTCCTTGATATTTGGGGTATCTACAGGAATTAAAAACAGTAAGGCAGAATTTCTTTCGATGTGTCTCAAAAAGTAGTGACCTAAACCTTTTCCTTCAGCAGCGCCTTCAATAATTCCAGGGATATCGGCAATTACAAACGATTGAAAATCTCGGTACGCCACGATTCCAAGATTTGGTTTTAGAGTGGTGAACGGATAATCGGCAATTTTGGGTTTTGCTGAAGTCAATACGGAAAGCAAAGTGGATTTTCCAGCATTTGGGAAACCTACTAGTCCTACATCGGCAAGGACTTTTAATTCTAATATAATATCAATTTCCGAAGAGGGTAATCCTGGTTGGGAATACCTTGGCGTTTGATTCGTTGAACTTCTAAAATGCCAGTTTCCTAATCCGCCTTTTCCTCCTTGGGCTACAATTCTCTTTTCGCCATGTTCGGTTATTTCGAATAAAACTTCATTGGTTTCTTTATCGCGAACTACGGTTCCAAGCGGCACTTCAATAAATTTATCTTCTCCATCCGCACCTGTACTTCTATCGCCACCACCATCTCCACCATGACCTGCTTTTACATGTTTGGCAAATTTTAAATGGAATAAGGTCCAAAGACTTTTGTTTCCAACTAGATATACGTGTCCTCCGCGACCACCATCACCACCATCGGGACCTCCTTTTTCAATAAATTTTTCCCGGTGCAAATGGGTTGAACCCTTTCCGCCTTTACCAGAGGAAACATATATTTTTACGTAATCTACGAAATTTCCTTCAGTCATTTTCTTGTTTTTAATCTAAATTAGTGGGTAATAAAAAGTTATAAACTTTCAATTACAGCGCTCAATCTTTCGGTAATTTCTGCAATAGTACCAATTCCATCAACAGGATAAAATTTATTTTGGTTGCTGTAAAAATCCATTAAAGGAGCTGTTTTATCATTGTATTCTTGGTAGCGATTTCTGATTTTATCTTCGTCTTGATCGTCTACTCGTCCGCTCGTTTTCCCTCGTTCTAATAATCTTTTGATTAGGATTTCATCGTCTGCTTCTAAAGCAATGGTTGCGGTTATTTTCCAACTTTTTGAAGCCAAAAACACATCTAAAGCTTCTGCTTGTGCTAGTGTTCTTGGGAATCCGTCAAACAGAAAGCCTTTAGTATCAGGATTTTTTTCCACCGTATCCTGTAACATTTTTATGGTTACTTCATCAGGAACAAGATCTCCATTATCCATATAACTTTTGGCTAACTTTCCTAAGTCCGTTTCGTTTTTTATATTGTATCTAAAAATATCACCAGTGGATAAATGAATTAGATTGTATTTCTCTTTTAAAAATTCTGCTTGAGTTCCTTTTCCAGCCCCTGGCTTTCCAAATAAGACAATGTTAATCATGATGTAAAGTGTGTTGTAGTTGTAGTTATTTATTCTTTTAATTGATATACTTCAGGCAAATTTCTTCCTAAACCATCATAATCTAATCCGAAGCCTACAATGAATTTATTTGGAATTCGGATTCCAATGTAATCCAATTTAAGGTCTTTTTTAAAAGCTTCAGGTTTGAAAAAAAGAGTAGCTATTTTTAGGTGTTTGACGTTTTGCTTTTTGAACAAATCTTTCAATTCTGCAACAGTGTTTCCGGTGTCTACGATATCCTCAATAACAATAACCGTTCTTCCTGTTAAGTCTTGATTTAAACCAATTAATTGTTTTACTTCATTAGTTGAAGAAGTTCCTTCATAAGAGGCTAGTTTAATAAAACTCACTTCACATGGTTTTTTATAATGTTTCATAAAATCAGATACTACCATAAAAGAGCCGTTTAAAACCCCAACAAATACAGGGATTTCATCAGCAAAATCAGCTTCTACTTGAGAGGCCATGGTAGCTAATGCAAAATCAATTTCTTGAGAAGAAATAAAGGGAACAAATTGTTTGTCGTGTAATTGAATCAATTTCTGAAATTTTATAAGCTGCAAAGATATAGAATTCCCATTTTACAAATGATAAAGGGACTATTTATTTTATTTTCATAATTAATAAATACTTATAAATGAATTAATTAAAAGTAACTTTTTTACTAAATGTTAAATTAATTTAATAATTATTATTATTTTTATTCTTTTAAAGGAAAAAAAAGTCTTATTATGGCATCATTAGATCAACATACCGGCGTTTTAGGACAAAGGAATGCAAAACATTTATTACGACGCGCATCTTTTACCTACCATAAATCATTAATTGATCAATATGCGCTTTTAACCCCGAATCAGGCGTTAAACTTGCTATTAACATCTAGTGCACCTATAGTAAGTTTGCCCTACGATCCGATTCCTACTTCTGCCCCAGATGGTTTTTGGACGGAATCTACCGCATTGGCAACCTCATTTGCCGGTCAATCCAGAAAAGGCGGTATAGTTGCAGGATGGTGGTGGTATAATGCTATAAATAGTCCTAATTTAAAATATAAATTATCTCACTTTTTATCCACTTGTTTCACAGTTGAAATTGACGCTTCTTCTTCAGCAACTGATTTTTATGATTATGTCCGATTGCTTTTGTATTATTCTTATGGGAATTATAAAACCTTGGCTAAAAAAATGACCCTGAACAATAATATGTTGTATTATTTAAATAATACTGCTAACACCAGAACCGCTCCAAATGAAAATTATGCAAGGGAGTTTTTTGAGCTTTTCACTATAGGGAAAGGACCGCAAATAGGAGTTGGAAATTATACTACTTACACAGAAGCTGATGTAGTTCAAGCCGCAAGAGTTTTAACGGGTTTTAGGAGATTGAATACCAGAACAATTATTGATCCAGATACTTCATTGCCAAAAGGATATAATGTATTTTCATTGCATCACACTAGCTCTAAAACTTTTAGTAGCGCTTTCAATAACACTGTTATCGCTTCAGCAACGAACGATGCAGGAATGGACACGGAGTTGAACGATTTTGTAAACATGATATTTAATCAACAGGCAACGGCAAAAAATATTTGTCGTAAAATGTATATTTATTTTGTAAAAGGAACTATTACTCCAGAGGTTGAAACGGATATCATAGCTCCTTTAGCATTAGAATTTTACAACAACGGGTATGAAATTGCACCTATAATTAGAAAATTATTAGAAAGTAAACACTTCTATGATTTGGACGACGCCGATTCTACCAATGAAACTATCGGTGGAATGATAAAATCGCCCCTAAATCAACTTTCAGAAATTTCTACTTTCTTGAAAGCTACTATTTCAAATCCGAATACTAGTGCCTACGATTATTATTACAAGTTTTGGACACTTTTTGTCTACGGTAGTTTTTTTACAGGATCGAATATGATGCTCTTTAATCCAGAAAATGTCGCGGGTCATCCTGCGTATTATCAAGCCCCTGGTTTTGATAAAAATTGGATTTCTGCCACCAATTTAATTTCAAGATACCGTTTAGGAGAATCTTTATTAGATGGGATTAATAGAATTAGTGGAAATGCAACAATTATTACTAAAATTAATATTTCGAGCGTAGTTAGAGACGGAAATATCATTTCTGTTGCTAGCGATCCTTTTATATTAACCTCTGAATTATGTAACGCTCTTTTTGCTCAAAATCCAGACACCAATAGAGTGAACTATTTTATGAGTACTTTTTTACTTCAAGGGATGTCAAATATTTATTGGACAAACGCATGGAGTGATTATGTAGCTACTGGAGTAAATACTGTGGTAGAATCAAGATTGAAACTGTTGGTAACAAATATTTTGAGAGCACCAGAATCTCAAATGTTTTAATACTATTAAATATGAAAAGAAGAAATTTTATTCAACTCACCGCTTCAGCAAGTGCCTTGTCGCTTTTGCCAACGGAAGTATTTGCACTTTTTAAATCGGCAGGAATGACTTCGTGTCCGAATGTAAATGCAAAAAAAATAGTATTAGTACAATTGTCTGGTGCAAATGATGGTTTGAATACCGTGGTACCCTTAAATCAATACGATGCTTATGCTAATCTGCGTCCCAACATAAAATTAAATAATACGGGACTATCCAATGGAGTAATAAATTTAGACGATACCTTGCCATTTGACAATCAAATTGGGCTTCATCCATCCTTGTCAGGTTTTAAAAGTTTGTATGACCGCGGATTGATGAGAGTGGTTCAAGGAGTTGGCTATACTTCTCAGGATAAATCTCATTTTAAATCCACCGACTTATGGTTAACGGGGGGAGATGGAACTTCTGCTAATAATAATCTTGACAGCGGTTGGATAGGAAGATTTTTAGAAAATTATTACAGTAATTTCTTAACCGCAAATTTCCCTTTAGGAATTCAATTAGGAAGTAGTGATAATTCATTAGGATTCCATGGAGAAGTGGAACATGGTATGTCTATAAATATTAATGGTCAGGACCCTGCAGGTTTTTACTCCATATTAAATGGTTTGGGTGGAGCGCCACCAACTACAATTCCTAATTCTGAATATGGAGATTTAATCCGATTTATATTGGCAAGTGATGCCGAAACAAATATGTATGCTCAAAGTATTTCAACCGCTTTTAGCAGAGGAACCAATTCTATTAATGTAACCTATCCTTCAACTAGTTTGTCCAACCAATTAAAAACGGTAGCTAAATTTATTTCTGGAGGTTTGCAGTCAAAGGTATATTTGGTAAAAATAGGTGGTTTTGATACTCATGATATTCAAGTAGCTTCCAATACTACGACTCATTTAGGAACTCATGCCAATTTATTAACACAAGTTTCAGAAGCTATTGATGCTTTTATTACTGATTTAAATAATCAAAATTTAGGTGATGATGTAATTGCTGTTCCATTTTCTGAATTCGGAAGAAAAGCAGGAGAAAACGGAAACTTAGGAACCGATCACGGTGAAATTGCTCCCATGTTCGTTTTTGGAAAATCTATAAATCCAGGAGTTTCAGGAACCAACATTAATCTTTCCGAAGCAGTTGTGGCTAATAATTTCCAAGTACAAACAGTGCAACACGATTACCGAAGAGTTTTTAGTACCATTCTTCAGGATTGGTTCGGAACCAGTAATCAAACATTAGATTTAACTTTTTATAATAATACTACGAATCAAGGCTATGCTAATAGTAAAGTGGGTAGCATGATAAAACCGGAATTTGTAGTTCCCCCAAATTGTTATTCGAATAGTTTACTTTCTACCAACGACTTTGGAAATAGAAATGACATTGTAGTTTACCCAAATCCAACGGTGGAAACAGTAAATATTAACTCCATTAATAATTCTATAAATGTAGTTTCTGTATATTCTTTAGATGGTAAATTAGTAGCAACTTACAGAAATCCCATGACTTCAGATAGTTATTCTATAGATGTACAAAATTTAGCAACCGGAATTTATACCTTAAAAGTAGAAACCAATAATGGTAGTTTTACCAAGAGAATAATTGTTCGCAGATAATTTAAATGGCGTAACTTTTTATTTTTACTCTTTTAAAGTATCTTTGTGAAAAATTTATTTTAATGAATTATTTTTCTTCCGATTTTAAATTAGGAATCCTGGGTGGAGGTCAGTTAGGGAAAATGATGTTGTTTGATACTCGAAAATTCGACATTCAAACCTACGTTCTCGACCCGAGTAATGAAGCCCCATGTAAAATTGCTTGCAATAAATTTTTCCAAGGAAATTTAATGGATTTTGATACCGTTTATAATTTCGGAAAACAAGTTGATGTTTTAACTTTCGAAATTGAATTGGTCAACCTTGACGCTTTAGAAAAATTAGAAAGTGAAGGAATTAAAGTATTTCCATCTCCTAAAACACTGAGATTAATTCAGAATAAAGGCATTCAAAAAGATTTTTATTCCAATAATACTATTCCAACTGCCGCCTATAAAAGATTTGAAAATTTAGAGGCTCTTAAAGCGAATTCTCAAAATCTTAAATTACCATTTGTATGGAAATGCACTGAATTTGGTTATGATGGAATGGGAGTAAAAATCATCCGAACCCTATCTGATTTAGATATTTTGCCAAACGTAGAATGTATTTCTGAAGAAATGATTCCTTTTAAAAATGAATTATCAGTAATTGTTTGTCGTAATGTATCGGGAGAAATTAAAACGTATCCTGTGGTAGAAATGGAATTTCACCCGGAGGCAAACCAAGTTGAATATGTAGTTTGCCCAGCACGAATTGAAGATAAAGTGGCTGAAAAAGCGCGGGCAATCGCCTTAAATGTTTCTGAAAAGTTCAATCATGTTGGACTTTTAGCAGTGGAGATGTTTCAAACTATCAATGATGAAATAATCGTTAATGAAGTAGCCCCACGTCCCCATAATTCGGGACACCACACTATTGAAGCAAGTTTCACCTCACAATTTGAAAACCATATCAGAGCGATTTTAGATTTGCCTTTAGGGAATACTGATAGTAAAGTAGCGGGAATAATGGTGAATTTGGTTGGAGAAGAAGGTTTTTCTGGCAATGTGATCTATAAAAATATAGAAACTATAATGGGGTGGAATGGAGTTACCCCACATATTTACGGAAAAAAAGAAACGCGTCCTTTTCGAAAAATGGGACACGTGACTATCGTAAATGAGAATATGGTCGAAGCCCGAAGAATTGCAGAAAACGTTAAGAATACTATTAGAGTAATTTCATAAATTAATAGATGTAGAAATTAAATGATTGAAAATGGTTTCCAAACTAAATCTTTAAATTCTTAATCTTTAAATCTTTAAACACAATTAATATGAAAGTAGCCGTAATAATGGGAAGTATTTCCGATATGCCAATAATGCAAGATGCAATTGATATCCTTAATGGTTTTGATATTGAAACTGAAGTGGATATTGTTTCGGCACATAGAACTCCTGATAAACTAGTAGATTTCAGTAAAAATGCTCATCTTCGTGGAATTTCTGTAATTATTGCTGGAGCTGGCGGTGCAGCTCATTTACCTGGAATGGTAGCATCAATGTCACCGCTTCCTGTAATTGGGGTGCCGGTAAAATCAAGTAATTCAATTGATGGTTGGGATTCCGTTTTGTCCATTTTACAAATGCCGGGTGGAGTTCCTGTGGCCACAGTAGCTTTAAACGGAGCAAAAAATGCAGGAATTCTTGCGGCTCAAATTGTTGGTACACAAGACAAATGCGTATTGGATAAAATTATTTTGTACAAAGAAGGCCTGAAAGATTCTGTTAATAAATCTTCTGAGAATCTTAAAA
Source organism: Bacteroidota bacterium (assembly GCA_947460615.1). Taxonomy (GTDB): domain Bacteria; phylum Bacteroidota; class Bacteroidia; order Flavobacteriales; family Flavobacteriaceae; genus Flavobacterium. The sequence continues at coordinate 29,192 of CANHHG010000008.1, read as the reverse complement.
AATAAATTTTTTAGAAGCTATTTCCCGCTATACATTTCAATCTTTACTTTTTTTAAAAAAAGAAAAGGATTTCCATTGCTATCGGGGCTAAGACAATAAACCTTGCAAAAAAATAAACACCTAATAATACCTACCAGGTTTGAAAAACCTTACAGGAAAAATAAAGAAAAATATGAGCTTACTAACTCAACATTTTAATACAAAACACAATACCGCTCCTTTTTCTCAAATAAAAAATGAAGATTACCTTCCTGCTATAAAAAAAGGCATCGAAATAGCAAAAGCCGAAATCGATGCAATTGTAAATAATCCGGAAGCTCCTACTTTTGAAAACACTATTGTGGCGATGGAATTTGCAGGTGCTGTATTAGATAGAGCTTCAAGTATTTTCTTCAATTTAAATTCCGCTGAAACAAGTGATGAAATGCAAATAATTGCTCAAGAAGTTTCTCCATTATTATCAGAATTTGGAAATGATGTTCGACTGAACGGAGCGTTATTTGCAAAAGTAAAAGCGGTCTACGATGATAAAGAATCACTTGGTTTAAGTACGGAACAGAAAACACTATTAGATAAAAAATACAAGAGTTTTTCCAGAAATGGAGCAAATTTATCAGAAGATAAAAAAAGCAAATTACGAGATATAGACCTGCATTTGTCTAAATTAAGTTTGCAATTTGGTGAAAATGTTTTGGCTGAAACCCAAGCTTTTCAGTTGCATCTCACCGATGAAAAAGAGTTGTCAGGATTGCCTGAAGGCGCCATTGAAGCTGCGCATTTATTAGCTAAAAGCCAAGATAAGGAAGGTTGGATTTTCACACTTGATCATCCCAGTTACATTCCGTTTGTGACTTACTCAGACAATAGAGAATTAAGAAAAAAAATGTCGATTGCTTTTGGTGCTAAAGCCTTTCAAAATAACGAATTCGATAATCAAGAGATTGTTCTTAAAATTGCCAAATTGCGTTTTGAGAGAGCACAATTACTAGGTTATAAAACGCATTCGCATTATGTTTTGGAAGAACGTATGGCGCAAACACCAGAGCAAGTTATTTCCTTTTTAAATGATTTATTGGAAAAAGCTAAGCCTGCAGCTCAAAAAGAATTTGAAGAATTGACCGCTTTTGCAAAGAGATTAGATGGTATTGACCAATTGGAAAAGTGGGATGGAGCTTATTATTCAGAAAAATTAAAACAACAACTGTTTAATTTAGACGATGAAATTCTTAAACCTTATTTCCAATTAGAGAAGGTTTTAGATGGAGCATTTATTATTGCAGAAAGACTTTATGGGATCACTTTTAAAGAGATTTTTGACATCGATAAATACCACGAAGAAGTTAGGACTTTCGAAGTAAATGATAAAAACAATGAATTGGTTGCGGTTTTTTACGCCGACTTTTTCCCCAGAAAAGGTAAAAGAAATGGAGCGTGGATGACCTCATTTAAGTCTCAATATGTTTTAGAAAATACAAACGAAAGACCTCATATTTCTAATGTTTGTAATTTTACTAGGCCCACACAAACAAAACCCTCCTTATTGACTTTTAATGAAGTTACTACTTTATTTCATGAATTTGGTCACGGCTTGCACGGCATATTAGCTAATACCGTTTATCCGAGTTTGTCAGGAACAAGTGTGTTTTGGGATTTTGTAGAATTGCCAAGTCAAATAATGGAAAACTGGTGTTATGAAGCCGAGGCTTTGGAATTATTCGCAACTCATTATCAAACCAATGAATTAATTCCAATGGAGTTAGTCCAAAAAATTAAAGAAAGTGCTAGCTTTCAGGAGGGAATGGCAACAATGCGCCAATTAAGTTTTGGATTATTAGATATGGGATGGCATGGACAAGATCCTTCGAGTATAACCGATGTAAAAAAGTTTGAAATCGAGCAATTTTTAGCCACTCAATTGTATCCTGAGGTGAAAGAAAATGCTATGAGTACTGCTTTTTCACATATATTTCAAGGTGGGTATTCTTCGGGGTACTACAGTTATAAATGGGCTGAGGTCCTCGATGCAGATGCTTTTGCCTATTTCCAAGAAAAAGGAATTTTCAATGTTGAGGTTGCTACAAAATTTAAAGACAATGTGCTTTCTCAGGGAGGGACTGAACATCCAATGGTTTTATACAAACGATTTAGAGGTCAAGAACCAAAGCCTGACGCATTACTAAAAAGAGCAGGATTGATATAATAAGTGAACCGGAGTGAAAACTTCGGTTTTTTTATTTTGTAAAAAAACACAATAACCACAATACAATTGGGGTACTTTCTACCCAAAAATCAGTGTAATATTTAGATCGATTTTCATGGCTAAAAAACAGAAAAACTCCAGTTATAACTGTAATTGTAAAATTCAATGCCAATTCTAAAAATTGTAAATTGCTATTTAATAAAGCCAATCCGTAGAACATAAACAATAAAAAATAACCGACCTTTTTAGTATTTTTTACCCCTATTTGTTGAGGCACCGTTTTTAAATGGGGATCGTCATTTTTTAAATCTTTTATTTCAAAAATCAATATTAGAGAAAAAATTAGCAGCAATCGCTGTAGAATAAGTATTGCAATTTCAGCATGAATTTTATAACCAGAATTTAATATTGGTAAAAATAAAGTTACGCTAACCCAACAAATAACGACGATGTAAATTTTAAAACCGGCCCAATTTCGAGCATTTTTTTTATTTGGAAAAAAGGGTAGAGTATATAATATTGTTAATATTAAAACTGAAGATGCTATAATTTTTGTAATTTTTTCAAGCTCTAAGAAGTAATAAATTCCAATAAATAATGAAAGGAAACTCAATCCGGCAATTGCTTTCAATTTCCAGCTTAAGTTATTTTTTTTGGCTCGAACTAAAGCATCAAATTTTACAAAATTATAGGCTGAAATGGTTCCAAAAAAAGCAAATAATGCGACGGAATAATTAATTGAAATGTTTAAGATTAGATAAGTGTAATTTATAAGGGCAAAACAAGACAAAGCAACATGAATACTAGAATCTAGGTAAAAATCAAAAATTGGTTTCAAATACTTCATTAAACAAAAATAATTAAACTGTTAATAAGAATGGCTTTTAGTTGAAAAATACTTAAAAATTGGGCTTAAAATCCCCTAAAATTTTGAATTTAATACATAAATTTGCACATCTAAATAACATCAACACTTTTACTAAAAATATGAAAACAGATGCTTTTGCTTTAAGACATATTGGACCAAATGAAAATGAGCTTCAACATATGCTAAAAACAATTGGTGCCGAGTCACTTGACCAATTGATTCTTGAAACTATTCCAGAAGATATCCGATTGAAAAAAACATTGAATTTAGCACCTGCAATGACAGAATATGAATTTTCAAATCATATTGCTGAATTGGGAAATAAAAATAAAGTGTTTAAAACCTATATTGGTTTAGGGTACAATCAAGCGATTGTGCCAGCTGTTATTCAGAGAAATATTTTCGAGAATCCAGGTTGGTATACTGCTTATACCCCTTATCAAGCAGAAATTGCTCAAGGACGTTTGGAAGCGATTTTGAATTTTCAAACCATGGTTATTGAATTAACAGGAATGGAAATTGCCAATGCCTCTTTATTGGATGAAGGAACTGCAGCCGCTGAAGCCATGGCGCTGTTATATGATGTTAGAACTCGTGATCAAAAGAAAAACAATACCTGTAAATTCTTCGTTTCTGAAGAAATTTTGCCTCAAACATTATCCGTATTAATTACACGTGCAGCTCCAATTGGCGTAGAATTGGTTGTTGGAAACCACGAAACTTTTGATTTCTCAACTGACTTTTATGGTGCTATTTTACAATATCCAGGTAAATTTGGACAAGTTCATGATTATGCTTCATTTATTGCAAAAGCGAAAGAAAATGAAATTAAAGTTGCTGTTGCAGCTGATATTTTAAGCTTAGTAAAATTAACTCCTCCAGGAGAAATGGGGGCCGATGTTGTTTTAGGAACTACCCAACGTTTTGGAATTCCGTTAGGTTATGGTGGTCCACACGCTGCATATTTTGCAACAAAAGAGGAATTTAAAAGAAGTATGCCAGGAAGAATCATCGGTGTTACTGTTGATACTAATGGGAATCGTGCTTTAAGAATGGCGTTGCAAACTCGTGAACAACATATTAAAAGAGATAAAGCGACTTCAAATATTTGCACGGCTCAAGTTTTACTGTCGGTTATGGCAGGAATGTATACAGTTTTTCACGGACCAAAAGGATTAAAATACATTGCCAATAAAGTTCATGCTGCTGCAGCAACATTAGCAAATGAATTGAAAAACTTAGGTTACGAGCAAACCAATAATGCCTTTTTTGATACTATTGTTGTAAAAGCAGACGCTAAGAAAGTGAAGGATTTAGCATTGCAAAATGAAATTAACTTCTATTACATTGACGATGCTTCGGTTTCAATTTCATTAAATGAAACTACTAGTGTTTCAGATTTAAATAAAATTATTGAAATTTTTGCTACTGCAAATGGAACTCAAGCTACTCTAATTCAAGAATTAACAACTACAAACCATTTTCCAGAACATTTAATAAGAACTTCTGAATTTTTAAAACACGAAGTTTTCAATAGATATCATTCAGAATCTGCTATGATGCGTTACATTAAAATGTTAGAAAGAAAAGATTTGGCTTTGAATCACTCTATGATTTCACTGGGTTCTTGTACAATGAAATTGAATGCAGCAGCTGAGATGTTGCCTCTGAGTAATCCTATGTGGAATAATATCCACCCTTTTGTACCATTTGAGCAAGCGCAAGGTTATAAAGAAATGTTGACCAAATTAGAACAACAATTAAATGAAATAACTGGTTTTGCTGGTACTACTCTGCAACCAAATTCTGGCGCACAAGGAGAATATGCTGGGCTTATGGTTATTCGTGCATACCATCAATCACGTGGTGATCACCACAGAAATATTGCCTTGATTCCATCTTCAGCTCACGGTACAAATCCAGCATCTGCGGCAATGGCAGGAATGAAAGTTATTGTTACTAAAACACTTGAAAATGGAAATATTGATATGGATGATTTGCGCGAAAAAGCAATTTTATACAAAGACGAGTTGTCTTGTTTAATGGTAACTTATCCATCTACGCATGGAGTTTTTGAAAGTGCTATTCGAGAAATTACTCAAATAATTCACGATAATGGAGGTCAGGTTTATATGGATGGTGCCAATATGAATGCACAAGTAGGATTAACAAATCCAGCTACAATTGGTGCCGATGTTTGCCACTTAAATCTTCATAAAACATTTGCAATTCCGCATGGTGGAGGAGGTCCTGGTGTTGGCCCAATTTGTGTTGCCCCACAATTAGTGCCGTTTTTACCTTCAAATCCTATTGTTTGTACTGGTGGCGAAAATGCCATTACAGCAATATCTGCTGCGCCTTGGGGATCAGCATTGGTTTGTTTGATTTCTTATGGATACATTTCAATGTTAGGAGCAGAGGGTGTTACTAATGCCACTAAATATGCAATCTTGAATGCCAATTATATTAAAGAGCGTTTGAACGGTCATTACGATACTTTGTATTCTGGTGAAATGGGACGTGCAGCTCATGAAATGATTATAGAATGTAGACCATTCAAACAAAAAGGGGTTGAAGTTACAGATATCGCTAAGCGATTGATGGATTATGGTTTTCATGCACCTACAGTTTCTTTCCCAGTTGCAGGTACGATGATGATAGAGCCAACAGAAAGCGAAAATTTAGAAGAATTAGATCGTTTTTGTGACGCCATGATCGAGATTAGAAAAGAAATTGAGGCAAGTACAACTGAAGATCACAATACAGTTTTGAAAAATGCCCCACATACTTTAATGATGGTAACTGCTGATGTTTGGAATTTTCCTTATACCCGTGAAAAAGCAGCGTTTCCATTAGATTATATTTCTGAAAATAAATTTTGGCCTACCGTTAGAAGAACTGATGATGCCTATGGAGACAGAAATTTAGTTTGTTCATGTGCTCCAATTGAAGCCTATATGGAAAGTTAAAACAAAACAATTAATAAGTTAAATCCATCTCCAGAGTAAAATTTCGAGATGGATTTTTTTATATTTGAATATGAAAGACATAGAAACTCAAGACGATTTATATTTTTTAGTAGATCATTTTTATCAAAAATTATTATCGGATGCTTCAATAAGTTATTTATTTACGGAAGTGGTCAAAATTAAGCTAGAAGAACATTTGCCAATTTTGGTAACTTTTTGGTCACAAGCAATTTTTGATACGGGAGGATATTTCAATAATCTTACCAAAATTCACTTGGATATTAATGAAAAAGAAAAGTTAACCCCTGAGTTATTTACTATTTGGTTGAACCATTTTAATGCTGCTGTAAATGAAAATTTTAATGGAAGTAACGCTGAGAAAATTAAAACTCAAGCCTTAAGTTTAGCCACAGTAATGCAAATTAAAATAAATATTGATAATAAAAATAAATAATCAATAAGTATTGAACTCAAAATTTGCTTAATTCATAATTACACACCTCTCAAGGATAATTTATCGTTAATTGACAAATTTAATTATTAAATTAGCTTGCAATTATATTTCAAAACGATGAACATAAAAATAACAGGTTCTGGGAGTTACATCCCAGAAATAGTTGTAAGCAATTTAGATTTTGGGAAACATCAGTTTATGAATGAAGATGGGACGCCATTTGCATACAGCAATGAAACCGTAATTGGGAAATTCAAAGGGATAACGGGCATTGATGAAAGAAGGTATGCTGAACCCTCAGTAATTACATCTGACATGGCTTATTTAGCTTCTGAAAAAGCCATAAAAAATGCAGGTATTGATCCTGAATCGTTAGATTATATTATTGTTGCCCATAATTTTGGAGATATTAAAAGCGGTACCATCCAATCGGACGCTTTACCTTGTTTAGCGGCTCGTGTAAAAAATAAATTACAAATTCAAAACCCCAAATGCGTTGCTTTTGATATTCTATTTGGTTGCCCAGGATGGATTGAGGGCATGCTACAAGCCTATGCTTTAATAAAATCGGGGATGGCAAATAAATGTTTGGTTATTGGAGCTGAAGCATTATCAAGAGTGGTTGATCCTCATGATCGTGATTCTATGATTTATGCTGATGGAGCAGGAGCAACCATTGTAGAAACCACCCAGGAAAATTGTGGAATTTTATCTCACGAAAGTGCCTCATATACTTATTCTGAAAAAGACTACCTTTTTTACGGTAAATCATATAATACTGATTTAGACCCAGCTGTTTTTTACATAAAAATGCACGGTAGAAAAATTTATGAATTTGCTTTAAGTAATGTTCCTACTGCAATGAAAAGTTGTTTAGAAAAAAGCGGAATTGCAATTGAGGAAGTCAAGAAAATTCTAATTCACCAGGCCAATGAAAAAATGGATGAAGCAATAATCAACCGTTTTTATAAATTATACAACCAAACTCCTCCGGAAGGAATAATGCCAATGAGTATTAACTTTTTAGGAAATAGTAGTGTGGCTACAATTCCAACATTATATGATTTATTGGTAAATAAACAGCTCGAAAATCATGAAATAAAAAAAGGGGATGTTTTACTTTTTGCTTCTGTAGGCGCTGGAATGAACATTAATGCCTTCGTTTATCGATATTAGAATCGCAATTTTTGAATCGTTTTATCAAGCCAAAAATTGTAAGAATAAACTACTTTTAGTTTGTAAATAACGATTAGGTTTACTGTCAAACAGAATAATGTTTTAAATAATAAATTCAACAAATGGTTATTTAAATTAGGTAAGTTATAGCTAATTAATAATACCACCACAAATACCCCAATCAATTTTATATAGGAATTATCAAAAGGTACTATTTTGAATTTCTGATAAATGAATAGCAATTTTGAAAAATTAAAAAGCAACATTGAAATTAATGATGCCACTGCAACACCCTCAATTTCATATTGTAATACATTTATAAACAGTAGATTAAGAGAAACATTCAATACTATTAGCAATCCAATCGCGATTAAATTGAATTTGTAATATTTAGAATAGGTAATAATTTCTCCATTAAATCCAGTTCCCATATTTATTAATACATTGAAACCTAAAATTAAAATCACAGGAATTGATCCCATTAAATTTTCATGTGTAGGCAACAACATAAATAAATTTTCAATTCCTAAAAAAATACAACTATAAAGCAATGCTCCAATAAAGAAAAGCAGCTTCGAAATCTCTTTGTATTTTAAATTTAGTTCAGCAATTTGATTGTTTTTTATAAAGTTTGAAATTATTGGTGCATACAAAATAAAAATTCCTGTTGCAGGAATAGCAAGGGCTGATGCCAATGTAACTCCGATACTAAAAGTACCATTTGCTTCCATTGAAATGAATTTTGGGATCATTATAGAATCAATTCTAAAAGCAAAAACAGAACCTAGGCTTCCAGCAAATGCAAACATGGAAAAACGGTACATTTCTTTCTTACTAATGGTTGAAAATAACGATTTGAAATCCAATTCAAATTTAGGTTTGAAGTAATAAAACAGATAAATTCCTATTAATAAAGCTATAAATCCATAGGAAAAAATATACAATTGTAACGATTCTTGGAGGGTATAAAAATGATTTAATACCAATAAAAAAACAAACGGTAATATCAATTTCGGGATAATATTGTCAAAAAATGTGGGTATAGCTATTTTTCCAATTATAGTAGATTGTTTTTTAAATAAATCAATTAATGCGAGTGATAATCCAATAGGGAATGCTAAATAAATGTATTTAAATCCAGATAAAGCGGGAAGTAATGAAGCCATTCCTATAAATGAAAGTAGAATAAATCCTATTGAAAAAATGGATAAAACACTATAGGAAAAAAGTTGTTTTTCTTGTTTAGAATCTAATTTTGGTCCAAATTTTATAAGCGTTTGTGAAGCGCCTAATAGCATTATGGGAAATAATATTTGAGCTAAAGATTCGACATACCTAAAAACACCAAGCATTTCTTTATTTTTAGGATAAATGAAAAGCGTGGAAATAATGCCAATTAATATTCCTACATAATTAATTATGGTAAAGAAAAATGCTTGTTTATGGGTTTCGTTATTAGACATCATTATAGAGGTAAAACACCATTTATTCCTTTAATTGAATTCATTCGGATTTTAAATATCATTCTAATATTCAAAAGTAAGTTAAAATAATACAATAGAAGTTTAAAAAATAAAGAAATGGTTTTTAAACCACCTTGATTTGAATAATGAAATTTTGACAATCCCAAAACCGATTTGAATCCTAGAAAAATAGAAGTAAATAGGGAATTATTGCAGTTAATCATCTGATTTAAAATCAAATACCTAGATTGTAATTCTATTTTATTGAAATTTAATTGTACAATTCGATCGTGACAAATAGCAGCATTTTTTACTACACCAATTTTAAATCCGTGGAATTTAACTCGCTCACAATAATTTCGGTCTTCACCATAGTGACTAAATATTGGGTCGAAATACCCTGTTTTTGAAAAACACTTTTTTGAAACTAACCAAGCGGCCGCATTTATAAAAGGCACGCTGCGAAGCGATTCGGAGTCTTCTTGTTTATTAAATCTATTGAAATAGGTGTTAAAATTTTCATCTAAGGTAGTTTCGTCAGCTGAATAATGCATAGGACTTACAATGCCAAAATTGGAATTTTCGAATAAGACCTCCGCTAAATTTGAAATAGTATTTTCAAATATCCAAGTATCTTGATTTAGTAAAAAAATTGCGTCGGCACCTTTTTTTATAGCAATATCAATCCCAATATTATTTGCTTTACCAAAACCCAAATTACTTTTATTTTGAATAAGTTCAATTGCGCTGAATTCCTTTATTATATTGATTGTTTCATCCGTTGAGGCGTTGTCAACGATAATAATATCAATGGGATAATTTGAATTTAAAAGAGAACTCAAATTCTTTTTTATCCAATTTTCCCCGTTAAAAGTGACAATAACAACAGCTATTTTCTTTTTCAAATGAAAGTTATTTTTTAATCACTGCAAAAATAATGATATTTGCAGTAGACTTTGTAAAAAAATGAAATATTACATTATTATTCCTGCCCATAATGAAGCCGATTTTATTGCGTTGACACTAGAATCTCTAGTTTCACAAACTGTTGCTCCTTCAAAATTGGTAGTTGTAAATGATAATTCTACTGATGAAACTGCTGCAATTGTTGAAGATTTCATTGAAAAGTACGATTATATTTCATTGGTTAATAAAACTTCTGAAGCTATTCATTTGCCTGGAAGTAAAGTCATTCAGGCTTTTCATAAAGGATATGAGACTATTGATTCTGAATATGATATTATCGTAAAATTGGATGCTGATTTAATTTTACCGACTAATTATTTTGAAACTATTTTAAATCATTTTAAAAAAGACAATAGTATTGGAATGGTTGGAGGATTTGCCTTTATTGAAAAAAATGGGGATTGGATTTTAGAAAATCTTACTGATAAGGATCATATTCGTGGAGCTTTTAAAGCCTATAGGAAAGAGTGCTTTTTGCAAATTGGGAATTTAAAACCAGCAATGGGTTGGGATACGGTTGATGAATTGCTATGCAAATTTCACGGTTGGAAAGTAGTTACCGATGCAACTTTGAAAGTTAAACATCTTAAACCAACAGGCGCTAATTATAATAAAACAGCAAGATATAAACAAGGAGAAGCTTTTTATGCACTTGGTTATGGATTTTTTATTACCTCTATAGCTTCATTTAAATTAGCTTTTTTGAAAGGAAAACCTTTGTTGTTTTTTGATTACCTTCAAGGTTATTGGAAAGCGAAAACAAATCAGAATCCACTATTGGTGACTACAGAACAAGCAAAATTTATTAGAAATTATCGTTGGAAGAAGATGAAAGAGAAGCTCTTTAATTAATAATAGTTTGATTTTTCAAAATTAACAATGGTAATAATTCAAAAGTCACAACTTATAACTAATTTCGCCAATATATTTAATTTATGATGCTTATTCGTTATATATCACAAATCGGGAAATACTTCATTATGTGGAGTGAAATTTTCAAAAAACCTACTAAATGGTCGGTAATGAAAGTTCTTATCTACAAAGAAATTGACGATTTAATTATTGGTTCGCTGGGTATTGTTGCATTTATTTCCTTTTTCGTTGGAGGTGTGGTTGCAATTCAAACAGCTTTAAACTTAACGAATCCGTTAATTCCAAAATACTTAATTGGATTTGCAACTCGACAATCTGTTATTCTAGAGTTTGCTCCTACTTTTATTTCTGTTGTAATGGCAGGTAAAATGGGCTCTTTTATCACTTCTAGTATTGGAACAATGCGAGTTACAGAACAAATTGATGCTTTAGAAGTAATGGGAGTTAACTCATTAAATTATTTGGTTTTCCCTAAATTAGTTGCCTTATTGTTGTATCCTTTTTTAATTGGAATTTCAATGTTTATTGGTATTCTTGGTGGATATATTGCAGCTGTTTATGGAGGATTTGGGACAGAAGCAGATTTTGTGTCTGGGTTACAACAAAAATTCATACCGTTTCATATCGCTTACGCATTTATTAAAACGTTTATTTTCGGCCTTTTACTAGCGACAATTCCCTCTTTTCATGGATATTACATGAAAGGCGGTGCACTTGAAGTAGGCAAAGCAAGTACAGTTTCATTTGTTTGGGCTTCAGTTTCTATCATTGCTGTGAATTATATATTAACACAACTCCTTTTGACCTAATGATAGAAATAAAGAACATAGAAAAATCATTTGGTGAGAGCAAAGTACTCAAAGGAGTCTCAACCATTTTTGAGACTGGAAAAACCAATTTGATTATTGGACAAAGTGGATCTGGAAAAACCGTATTACTAAAAAGTTTGCTAGGAATACATTCGCCAGAAGTAGGTACGATTTCATTTGATGGAAGAATTTACTCCGATTTATCTGCAGAAGACAAAAGGGAATTACGTACAGAAATTGGTATGGTTTTCCAAGGTAGTGCGCTTTTTGATTCTATGACAGTTGCTGAAAATGTTGGTTTTCCATTGAAAATGTTTACTAATAATTCAAAATCTGAAATCCAAGACCGAGTTGATTTCGTTCTTAAAAGAGTAAATCTAGTAGATGCAAATGGAAAATTTCCTGCTGAAATTTCTGGTGGTATGCAAAAACGGGTAGCTATTGCAAGAGCAATTGTGAATAACCCTAAATATTTATTTTGTGATGAACCCAATTCTGGATTAGATCCAAATACGGCTATTTTAATTGATAATTTGATTAAGGAAATTACAGAAGAATATAATATTACAACTGTTATAAATACCCACGATATGAACTCCGTAATGGAAATAGGAGAGAAAATAATTTTCCTAAAAAATGGATTAAAAGCATGGGAAGGTACTAAAGAAGAAGTCTTTAGGACCGACAACCAGGCAATAGTAGATTTTGTTTATTCCTCGAATTTGTTTAAAAAAGTGAGAGAAGCTTATCTAATGGGTAATAAATAGTTATTTTAAACTGGCAACGACCCCTTTAATTTCTTGCTCTTTTGATTTTGGATAAATAAGTAATACATTGTCTTTATCCACTACAATAAAATCCTCTAGTCCGTCTATAATTACTAATTTATCTTTTGAAGTACTGATAATATTACTAGAAGAATTTTTCAGCAAAACAGTCGCATTTACTATGGCATTATTATTTTCATCTTTGTCCAATTTTTCATGTAATGAACCCCAAGTTCCTAAGTCATTCCAATCGAATGTTGCGGGTAAAACAAATACATTTTTCGCTTTTTCTAATATAGCATAATCAATAGATACATTTTCGGCATCTGCATAATTTTCATTAATAAAAGAAGCTTCTGTAGTAGTATTGTAGTTTTCAAATCCCTTTAAAAACAATCCAGTCATCTGCGGTTGGAATTTTTCAAAAACTTCAATAATTGATTTTACCGACCATATAAAAATTCCGCCATTCCATAAAAAATTACCACTAGCAAGAAAAGATTTTGCAGTTTCATAATCTGGTTTTTCTCGAAATTGACTAACCGTTTTTATTGGATTGTTATCTGATTTATTGTATTCAATATAACCAAAACCAGTATTCGGGAAGGTTGGTTTTATACCCAATGTCATCAATGAATCCTTAGTGGCGCAAAAGTCAAAACACTGTTTTAAATTATCAGTAAAAAGAGTTTCGTCTTCAATCCAATGGTCGCTAGGGGCAACTACCATTACGGCGTCTGGATTTTGTTTTTTAATTTTTAACGAGGCATACAATATACAAGGTGCAGTATTTCGCATTGCAGGTTCTAATAGTACTTGCTCTTGCTTTACCATAGGCAATTGTTCTAAAACCAAGCTATTGTATTTTTCATTGGTAAGGATAAAAATATTTTCAACAGGAATCAATTTGGATAATCGACTAAATGTTTTTTGAATTAGGGTGTCGCCTGATCCAAGCATATCATGAAATTGTTTTGGAAATTCCGTTGTACTCACTGGCCAAAATCTTGAGCCTACACCGCCAGCCATTAAAATGGCATAATAATTTTTATTCATTTCTAATTATTTAAAAGCTCTACTTCTGCATTAGGATTAAATAAATAAATTCTCCCTGAATTTATTTCTACACATTCGAATCTTTTTACTCGTTGGGCTATTTTTTTGAAAATTTTCCCGTTTGAAATTCTAAAAACACTTCCATAAGGGATTTCAAAGATATAGTTTTTATCGTTTTGTTCATCATATTGTTTTAACGCCAAAGATAATGTTGCGTCTGTGTCACTGCTAGCAGTTGGATTTTTGAAATGTCTTGCTAATAATGGCAATAAACTTTGAGGAAATATTTCTGGTCGAATAAAAGGAACCATTAGAATTTGAAAACTATATTTCCATTCCTCCCCGTGTGGCTTTATGTTTCTGCCAAATTTCTCAAAGGCAACTAAATGAGAAATTTCGTGAATTAAAGTAATTAGGAATTTGTACTTATTCAAATTGGCATTTACCGTAATTTCATGTTTTCCATTTATGCCTTTTCTATAATCGCCATGTCTAGTAATCCTTTCGTTAACAATTTTAAGATGAACTTGATGGTTGACAATTAATTCAAATACCGGTTTTACAGCATGTTCAGGAATATATTTTGATAGAGTTTCGTTCAAGAATTTAGCTTATTTATGGATTTGATGTAGTTACTTGTAATACTTTTCCGTTGTAATATTTATTACCTGTTAGGGTGAAATCAAATAGGTATTTCGCCATTTCAGATGCTGATATATTGGCTTGATAACCCGGAAAAGCTTCAGCTAACATTTCTGTTTGCACGGCACCTAAAGCTAAAACATTAAAGGAAATCCCTCTTTCTTTGTATTCCTCTGCAAGTAATTCTGAAAGTGTGATAACGGCACCTTTGCTAGAACTATAGGCGGATAATCCTGCAAATTTCATGCTCCCTTGAATTCCCCCCATACTGCTAATTGTTACTACATGGCTTCCTTTTGTAAGAAAAGGTAGGCAAACTCGAGTTAAATTGGCAACTCCAAAAACATTTACTTTGTATATATTTTCAAATTCTTCCGAGGTCATTTCTTCAAATGGCTTTAATAACAAAGCGCCAGCATTGTGAACAATCGCATCAATTTTTTTCATTGAAGAAGTTAAAAATTGTGCCACTGAGGTCAAGTCCTCCTCTTTAGACAAATCTATTGAGAGGCAAGTAACATTGCTATTTTCGATTAATATTTTAGGCGTATTTCTTGAAAGTGCTAAAACATGATAACCAGCATTTGCAAATTGCAAAGCCAATTCTAATCCAATTCCTCTTGAAGTGCCCGTAACTATTATGTTTTTCATGAGGCTAAATTAAATAAAATTTCATATATATATCAAGATTTTGAATATAGAATTTTATTTTTTAAATATTTAAAATTATATAAATCCTTTAATAATTTCAAAGTAAATCTAATCTTAATTTCTTATTTTTGACAAGGTTGAAATTTATTTGTAGAAATCTAGCCAAATGAAACGATTTTTAATTCCTATTTTGCTATTAATGCCAATGTTTACGATTTCTCAAACAGATTTTGATAAAGCGGAAAAATTGTTTCTTTCGAAGAATTTCGATCAGTCAAGAATATTGTTCGAAAATATATTGAAGGAGAATCCAAATAACATAAAAACACTAGAATATCTTGGAGATATTGCAGGACAAAACAAATCTTGGGATAATGCAATATATTATTACAAAAAACTAAAGCAGTTAAAACCTTTGGAAGCTAATTATCATTATAAATATGGTGGTGTTTTGGGAATGAAGGCCAAGTATAGTAATAAGTTTAAGGCACTTGGAATGATTTCTGAAGTAAAATCCTCATTTGAAAAAGCAATTTCTTTGAATCCAAAACATATCGAAGCTAGAGTAGCTTTAGTTGAATTGTATTTGCAATTGCCAGGTATTGTTGGAGGGAGTGAAAAAAAGGCATTGCTATATGCTAATGAAATTGCTCAGATTTCTCCTGTAGATGGATATCTTTCTAAAGGTCATATTGCTGAATATTTCGGGAGGTATAAAGAAGCTGAGATACAGTATAAAAAAGCAACTGAAATTAGTAAGTCTAAAAATTCCTTTCGAATTCTAGCAAATTTGTATAAAAATAAAATGGGTCAACCAGAAAAAGCAAAGTCGATTTTAGAAGATATAAAAAATTAATTATTCATAAAAAAGTTAAATAATGCGTACTCATTTTATAGCAATTGGAGGAAGCGCAATGCACAATTTAGCATTGGCATTACATAATAAAGGATATCAAGTTACAGGAAGTGACGATGCTATTTTTGAACCCTCAAAATCCAGATTAGAAAAAAAAGGAATTCTACCAGAACAATTAGGGTGGTTTCCTGAAAAAATAACTTCTGATATTGATTCCGTAATTCTTGGGATGCATGCCAAAGCCGATAACCTGGAATTGCTAAAAGCGCAAGAATTAGGATTAAAGATTTATTCTTATCCTGAATTTTTATACGAACAATCTAAAAATAAAACTCGAGTAGTTATTGGTGGTTCCCATGGTAAAACAACAATCACCTCGATGATCTTGCACGTAATGCACTTTCACAATATCCAAGTTGATTACATGGTAGGTGCACAATTAGAAGGATTTGACACGATGGTTCATCTAACCGAAGACAATGATTTTATTGTTCTTGAAGGAGATGAATATTTGTCTTCACCAATGGATAGACGTCCAAAATTTCATTTGTATCAGCCCAATATTGCGTTGATTTCAGGAATTGCTTGGGACCATATTAATGTGTTTCCGACCTATGAAAATTATGTCGAGCAATTTGATATTTTTATTAAAATGATCACAAATGGTGGAATTTTGGTTTACAATGAGGATGATTCAGAGGTGAAAAGAGTGGCTGAAGCAGCGGCAAACCCAATCCGTAAAATTCCCTATTCGACACCAAAATATACCGTAAAAGAGGGGGTTACTTTATTAGAAACACCTGAAGGCGCCATGCCAATTGAAGTATTCGGTGCTCATAATTTAAATAATTTAGCGGGTGCAAAATGGATTTGCCAAAATATGGGAGTTGATGAGGCTGATTTTTATGAAGCAATAGCCAGTTTTAAAGGGGCCTCAAAGCGATTAGAGAAAATTGCTGAAGGCAAAACAAAAGTAGCCTATAAAGATTTTGCGCATTCTCCAAGTAAAGTGGCAGCAACGACAAAAGCCGTAAAAGAACAGTATCCTAATCGTACTTTAATAGCGTGTTTGGAATTGCATACCTACAGTAGCTTAAACGCTGAGTTTTTAAAAGAATACCAAGGCGCATTGGAATTTGCTGATGTTGCCGTTGTTTTTTATTCTCCAGATGCTGTTAAAATTAAACAGTTGGAGGAAGTTACCTACGATCAAATCGCCAAAGCTTTTAATCGTGAAGATTTGATTATATATACTAATTCGATTGCTTTTAAAGATTATTTATTCAATATAGATTTTGAAAATTCAGCACTGTTATTAATGAGTTCTGGAAATTATGGAGGATTAAATTTTGACGATGTTAAAGCTCTAATGGAGTAATTAAATTAGAATTATTTTCACTATTATTAAACGCCTTTAAACTTTTTATTCAATGGAAAATAATTCATTCCCAATTACAAATTGGTCGGAAGATGACCGCCCAAGAGAAAAATTAATGCTGAAGGGGAAAGCGGTATTAAGCGATGCCGAATTGATTGCAATTTTAATAGGTTCGGGAAGTCAGAAGGAAAGTGCCGTTGAATTGAGTCGAAGGATGCTATCAAGTGTCGATAATAATATGAATGCGTTAGGAAAATTATCATTAACACAATTGATTTCCTTCAAAGGGATAGGCCAAGCAAAAGCAATTTCTATTATTGCAGCAATGGAATTGGGACGTCGAAGAAGGGTAGAGGAAGCCGTAGAATTGAAAAAGATAACCTCTAGCAAGATGATTTTTGAAATTATGCAGCCCATAATTGGAGAATTGCCACATGAGGAGTTTTGGATAATTTATGTCAATAATTCTAATACTATTGTTTCAAAATCGCAATTAAGTAAAGGTGGAATTACAGCAACACTAGTCGATGTCAGATTAATATTCAAGCAGGCATTAGAAATTGGTGCAACCGGAATTGTTCTTTGTCACAATCATCCTTCAGGGGCTTTGAAGGCTAGCGAAGCGGACATTAAGATTACAAAGAAAATAAAATTAGCTGCTGATAGTTTGGATATTACTATTTTAGACCATTTAATAATTGCCGAATACGGATATTTAAGTTTTAGTGACGAAGGAATATTATAAGCTGAATTGCAAATAGTTAATAATTATGAAAATAGACCATGTATTTTTTGATTTAGATCACACGCTTTGGGATTTTGAAAAAAATTCCGCCTTGGCTATTGAAACTATTTTCAACAAACATGGAATTAATATTGATTTACCCCTTTTCTTATTTCATTATGTACCAATCAATATTAAATATTGGGAACTCTATCGAGTTGATAAAATCAGCCAATTCGATCTGCGTTTAGGAAGATTAAAAGATACTTTTCAACTCTTAAACTATGAAATTGACGATGAAAAAATAATATTTTTATCAGAAGAATACATTGAATATCTGCCCAAATACAATTATCTTTTTGATGGAGCAATTGAAATTTTAGACTACCTAAAATCAAAATACAGCCTGCATATTATAACCAATGGATTCCAAGAAATTCAAGGTAACAAATTGAAAAATTCGAATATTGACCATTATTTTGGCACGATCACTAATTCGGAAATGGCTGGAGTAAAAAAACCCAACCCTTTGATTTTTGAATATGCAATTAAAGAAGCAAACGCATCTAAAACTAACAGTATAATGATTGGTGATTGTATTGAAGCCGACGTAAATGGCGCTTTAAATTTTGGAATGGATGCCATTCTATTCAATAGTGATCCTTCAAAATCTTATAAAAATGTCAAACAAATTTCTCATTTATTAGAATTAAAAAAACACCTTTAAATTATGAAAAAATTATTTTTTACAATGCTATTTTTAGCTACAAGTCTATGTTTTTCTCAATCAGTAAACGATTATAAGTATGCAATTGTACCTTCAAAATTTGAATTTTTTAAGGATAAAGACCAGTATCGTTTAAATACACTTACAAAATTGTTAATGGAAAAATACGGTTTTGTAACTTATTTTGATACTGACATTTTGCCAAGTGAAGTCGCAGAAAGCAATTGTAATAAAGTATATGTTGAGTTGAAAAACACAGGAAATTTATTAAAAACTAAATTAGTAGTGGTTTTAAAAGACTGTAAAAATCAAGTATTATTTACCTCTTTAGAGGGGATAAGTAAGGAAAAAGAATATCTAGTTGCATATACTCAAGCGTTGCGGGAAGCGTTTACTTCATTTGACAAATTAGAATATAAGTATAGTGGAATGCAAAACGTAAAAACTGAAGAAGTTTCTAATTACAAAATGATTACAAAGGACGCTACATTGAAAATACAAGAAAACGGAATTATGATTGTTGAAAGTGATTTAGAATTTCAGAATTTATTAGTTGCTGAAACCATCAAATTAGGTTATTTATTAATAGATCCCAAAACTTCAACAATAGTATTAAAATTATATAAAACTTCAAATGACAATGTGTTTATTGCTAATTCAAATACCATAAATGGAGTAGTTATTAGAAAAGGGCAAGAAATATTTTTCGAATATTATCAAGATAAGAATTTCATTTCTAAAAAATTAAATGTAAGTTTTTAAAGTTTAATTTATTGAAAACCTATATTAATTAATATTCGTACTTATCTTTCCAACGGTTTTTTAAGAATTCACGCGTGCCATTTTCTCTAGCGTTATCGCCAGGGTTATAGAGTTTGGTTTCTGAAATTTCATCAGGTAAAAACTCTTGTTCCGCAAAATTATTAGTGTAATCGTGCGAATATTTATAGTCTTCGCCATAACCCAACTCCTTCATTAATTTTGTCGGTGCATTACGCAAATGAATAGGGACTGGCAAATCTCCAGTTTGCTTTACTATTTGTTGCGCCTCATTTATTGCCATATAACTCGCATTGCTTTTTGGAGAAGTTGCCAAATAAATAGCACATTGACTTAATAAAATTCTGCTTTCTGGATAGCCAATGGAGGAAACCGCTTGAAAGGTGTTGTTCGCCATAATGAACGCTGTAGGATTTGCATTTCCAACATCCTCACTTGACAAAATTAACATTCTGCGTGCTATAAACTTAACGTCTTCTCCGCCTTCAATCATTCTGGCTAACCAATATACCGCACCGTTTGGATCACTTCCTCGAATTGATTTTATAAATGCAGAAACAATGTCATAATGTTGCTCACCGGTTTTATCGTATAAAACTGTGTTTTGCTGAACCAATTGAAGTACTTTATCGTTGGTAATTAATATTTCCTCCTCATTGGAAGCATTTATAACCAATTCAAATATATTTAAAAGCTTTCGACCATCGCCACCGGAAAGTCTTATTATTGCTTCTGTCTCCTTCAAAACAATATTCTTCAATTTCAAAAAGCGGTCTTCTTTAATTGCTCTATGTAACAAACTTTCTAAATCCGATTTTGAAAATGCATTTAAAATATAAACTTGACTTCTTGACAACAATGCCGGAATTACCTCAAAACTTGGGTTTTCTGTTGTGGCTCCTATCAAAGTAATCCATCCTTTTTCAACTGCAGCCAATAAGGAATCTTGTTGGGATTTGCTAAATCTATGAATCTCATCAATAAATAAAATGGGGTTTTTTGTTGTGAACAAACCACCACTTTGTTTTGCTTTATCGATCACTTCTCGAATCGCCGCTACACCAGAATTTATGGCACTTAATTCATAGAAAGGTCTTTTTGATTCCTGGGCAATAATTTGTGCCAAAGTAGTTTTTCCTGTTCCTGGAGGCCCCCACAAAATCAAGGAAGGAATAATTCCCTTCTCGATTTGTCGTGTAAGCGAGCCATTTGGCCCCACCAAGTGCAATTGACTAATATAGTCGGTTAATTTTTGGGGACGAATACGTTCTGCTAATGGTGCTTCCATGTTAATTTAAAAATAGGATAATTTGGAGATTTGAAAATTGGCTGTTTTGAAAATAAAAAAATATATTCAGAGGAACGTTTTACAAATATAATTATATTAAATCATTTTTAGATGTACTTTCAAATTTTCAAATTGTTAAATCAAATTATTATGACAAAATAGCACTTGCCATTTTTGGTTTTATTTTTGATTATATTGTAAAGAATTTCAGCGATAAATATTTATGAACGACAACCATTTTAAATTTTCACCCTCAGTTATTCTAATTCCATTTTTATTGGTTTTAGTATTGTGGATTCTATTTTGGGTTGATATTCGTTTTCATTTCAATTTTGATCAATTTGGAATTTATCCTAGAACTTTCTCGGGACTAATAGGTATTATCTGCGCTCCATTTCTGCATGGGAATTTAGAGCATCTGTATAACAATTCTATTCCACTTCTAATATTATTAGCCGCTTTACGCTATTTTTATCGTGATATATTTTTTAAAATTCTGATAAATGGAATATTTCTTTCGGGTTTAATAACTTGGATTATCGGTCGTGATTCTATTCATATAGGGGCAAGTTCCTTAATTTATGTTTTGGCGAGTTTTATTTTTTTTAAGGGAATTAGGTCTAAATATTATCGTTTAGTAGCACTTTCACTGCTGGTAGTTTTGGTTTATGGAAGTATGGTTTGGTATATTTTTCCAAATATAAAAGAAGGAATTTCTTGGGAAGGACATCTAGCGGGGCTAATTACAGGTTTTATTTTTGCCCTATTTTACAAAACCCCTAAATATAAAAAACTTCTAAAATACGATTGGGAACACCCTGATTATAACTCATCAGAAGATAAATTTATGCAGCGATTTGATGAAAACGGGAATTTCTTTAATCCTCCTATTATTGAAGAAGATTCTCAAAATCAATCATATTTTAATTCTAGTCACTCGGTAAACTACGAATTCAAAGAAAAAAAAATGGATTAAAACCTTTGCCTTAATCCAATTATTTATTTTTTTTGTTTCTATTATTTCCTTTGTCGAACCGCTTCATATAAAAAGGCACCGCAAGCTACCGATACATTTAAAGAACCAATTGTCCCGAACATAGGTAGTTTCGCTTTTTCATCCACAATTTTTAAAACAGAAGGATTTACCCCTCTATCCTCTGATCCCATGATTATAGCCACAGGTTCATTTAGAGCAATATCATAAATACTATGATCTGTTTTTTCAGTAGCCGCAACGGTTTTAATTCCGCTTGCTTGCAATAAGAAAATCGCATCTTTTATATGTTCCACTTTGCAAATGGGAATATTAAATACTGCACCAGCAGATGTTTTAACGGTATCACCATTTACAGGAGCTGCACCCGATTTTTGAATTATTATTCCATTTACTCCAGTGCATTCTGCTGTTCTGATAATGGCGCCAAAATTTCTTGCATCTGAAATTTGATCAAGGATTAGAAACAATGGTTTTTTACCATTTTCAATCACAGTCTCTATTAAAGTTTCTAAATCGTAAAAAGAAATTGGAGAAATACTTGCAACCACACCTTGGTGGTTATTAGGTGTCAGTCTATTTAATTTTTCAACAGGAACATAGGAGAAATTAGTGTTATTTCTCTTCATCACTTTCATCAGGTCTTTCATTAATTCGCCTGAAATTTCTTTTTGAACAAAAACTTTGTCAATTTCTTTTCCAGACTGAATAGCTTCAATTATTGCGCGTATTCCAAATATTAAGTGTTCTTTTTCCATTTTGCAAATATATAAAAAACCCACCACTTTTTAGGTGATGGGCTTTAGGATTTAATTTAAAAAGAATTAGTTTATCTAATATCCCAAAACAACTTTGTGGTCATTAAATCACCTCCAATTGCAGCAGCAGCAGCTGAGTTATTTGTAGAATTTAATGTTTGTTCCGCAGCTGGATAAGTATATCTTTTTGGCACTTCAGCTATTGCAGCATCTACAGGAGCAGTTAAAACTGGAAAATCTAATCTTCTATAAGAATTCCATGATTCAAATCCTCTATTGTAAAGTGCAAGATAAGCTTGCTCCCCTATTTTTTGTTTCCAAGTTCCTGCTGCTGTAGCATAGGCAACTTGAGGTTGTGCTAAATAAGTAGCAATGTTAGCAGATGATACATTCCAATAATTTAAAGAAGCAGTAACTGCATTAGTATAATGTGTTGATGCGGTTCCACCTACTGCTATTCCTCTTTCAATTGCTTCAGCTAGTAGGAATTCAACTTCTGAATTGTCAATTAATAAAGATTCAAATGTTGGGTCAAGTAATTGAGATCCAATATGAGAAAAATTATCAAAGGCATTTCCGTCTCCTGGTGTTCCTCCTTCATATATAGTACCTATTAAAGTAAAATAGGATGATCTTCTCGGATCGCTCAAAGCATTCATTTTATTTATAATTGTGCTAGTTGGAACAAAGTCATCACGTCCACTAGCCACAACATCAACATAAATTGGGTTTGTATTTGGCTGAACAGAAAGGTATTTTAATTTTGCATTATCTGAACTATTAGTAATTACTCCTGATGCTACAGCTGCTAGAGCTTGCGTAGTTGCATAAGTATGATCTACATCGTCCAAATTTATTGCTAATTTTAGTTTCAATGAGTTAGCAAATTTTTTCCATTTTGTCATATCGCCTCCATAGATCAAATCTGCAGTATCAAAACTGTCTTTGGATGTATCCATAGAATTTACTGAAGCAGTTAGTTTTGAAACCAAATCTTTATAAATTGTTTTAGCATCATCATATTTTGGATTTGGATGATTTTCTATATCTAAAGCTTCTGTATAAGGTACATTTCCGAAAGTATCAACTAATATTGAATAACTGTATGCAGTGTATATATCAATTATTGCAATTTTATTATTTCTTACTGCATTTTGATCTGCAACTTCTTGAGTTGTACCTGCATATACCTCGGTTAGAAGAATTTTCTTAGATTCTGCTAAATTTTTTAATACATCTCTATATATTACACGAAAGTGTCTGTCTGGAATAGTCCTAGTAGTAATATCATAATTACTTTCGTCAGTATAAGTAGTTTCAGTCCAATGTTGTACAAAAAGTCTAAAAACATTATTGTTTACATTTGTACTGGTCATTTGATCAACCAAGTTTTTTTGAGCATTACTGAATAAATATTCAGCAGGAACAACACTTGGGTTTTTAGTATCTTCGTTTAAATTTGTAATGTCATCTGTACAAGATAACAAAAGGAAAAACGCACTAATTGTTAATAGTATCTTTTTCATAATTAGAATTTTATAGTTAGGTTACATCCAATATTTCTAGTCGTTGGAAGTGATCCAACAGAATATCCTGAAGATAGATTTCCTGAACCTAGCCCACTTTCTGGGTCAGCGTCAGGCAAATTTTTGTTAATGATCCAAAGATTAGTCCCTACGATACTAAATTTCATATCTTGAACTAATAATTTTTTTGAAAGGCTTGACGGGAAATTGTAAGTAATAGAAACTTCTCTTAGTTTAACATAGGAAGCATCATAAACGAAAGCTGCATTTGGCTTTCTTCTATATCCATCCACATTTCCATAAAATTGTGGGCTAGGAGTTCTAATAGTGTTAGGACTTCCGTTAGCCTGAACCCCTGGTAAGATTACCCCACCGCCATCAGCAATGCTATTTCTAATTGGATTACCCAAATCATTTAAGCCTGCGGTTTCTTCATATAAACCAGTTGCAAGACCGTAATATCTATCTAATGAAAATATATCACCTCCTTTTTGCATGTCAATTAAAAAACTTAATGCAAAGTTCTTGTAGGAAACTTTATTTCTTACCCCTCCGGTCCAATCTGGATTGATATCTCCAATAACATTGTTTGAACTTGAATTAATTACGTAACGTCCATTTGCGCCAACTACTTTTTCTCCGTTTAGATAAGTAAAATCGGTACCTCTAATTACTCCATAAGGTTCACCTACAGCAGCGTTAATGGTAACTCCACCTTGAAAACTTCCTAATTGCAAGTTGTCAATTCCGTCTTTTAATGAAACTACTTGATTTTTATTAGTTGCCCAATTTACAAATATTTCCCATTTAAAGTCTTTTGAATCTATAGGTGTTCCGTTTAATTGTAACTCGATTCCTTTGTTTTCAATAGAACCTGCGTTAATAAATTTAGAGCTATATCCTGTTGCAGTTGAGAAAGGCACCTGGAATATTTGATCTGTACTTAGTGATCTGTAGATTCCTAAGTCCATTCCAATTCTTCTGTCTAAAAATGACATTTCTAAACCTAATTCATAGTTGGATGTAATTGTTGGTTTTAGATCTGGATTATTTTTTACGGTAGGAGTTGAGTACAAATTAGCGGTATCAAAAGGATCGAATTTAGTATACGTATCAGTTAATGCCTGACCAGGAGCTCCATTACCAACTTGGGCAAAATTAGCTCTTAACTTTCCATAAGACAACCATTTATAGTCTAACAAATTTGAAAATATTAAACTAGACGATACTGATGGGTATACGACAGCATTGTTTTCTTTTGGCAATGTAGAGTATGCATCTCTTCTTACAGTTCCATCTAAATAGACTAAATTTTTATAGCCAAAAGAAACTTGTCCATAATAACTATTTATCCCTTGATTGGATTCTGAATCTATAGGTCTTACTGCAATGTTTGAATTTTGCAAGCTGTAAATACCAGGAATTACTAATCCTCCTTGAGTTGAAGCAAGAATTGTATTAACATTTATTCTGTTAATTGTACCTCCAACTAATCCATTGAAAGAAATGTCTTCACTTATATTTCTTTTGAAATTGAAAAGTATATCAAAATTATTTTCAGAATAATTTCTATTAAATCTTTGGTAACCTGAAGTTTCATCCAATCGATTTATTCCAAATTCCGCTGCGATAGAACCAACCGTTCTTCTTTCTTCTTGAATTTCAGAATAGGTATCTGTAGAGGCTCTAAAGGTGCTTGATAACCAATTATTAATTTTATAATCTAATTTTCCATAACCTACAAATCTTGATCTACCATCATTTTGATAGTTTTTATATCTCTGAAAATATGGGTTATCCCAATAAGCAGGAGTTAAATTAGTTGGTGATTTAATATTCCAAGTGACATTTTGCTGACCAGAATTAATATATACTTCTTCAAGCGATTTTAGATCAACATTGGTTTGCCACCATTGACGGAAATTAGACATTATATTGTCATTGTATCCTGTAGAGTTTCTTCCAACTGTATTTTGTTGGATGTAATTTGCGAAAACAGTTGCAGTTAATTTATCAGAAAACTGATGTGTAAATTTAGCACTAATATTATTTTTTTTAATACTACTATTTGGCATCAAACCAGTTTGAAGTAAATTTGAAAAATTAACTATATAACTTGATTTATCATCACTTCCTTCAATTGAAACGGAATTATTAAGAGACATTGGAGTTTCAAAAAAGGTGATAGGTCCATTTGCGGCATTTTGCCAAGGAGTTTTTTTACCAAAATTCGAAGAGTAAGGGGTGAATGCATCCCATTGGTAAACCATGCTATTATCAAATGGTGCTCCATAAGAAGCATCTTCCGTAAATGGAACTAAATAGTCAATTACACCATCTCCATTAATATCTGCTTCATTAAAGTAAGCGTCTTCGTTTGGACCATAATAAAGACCGTATCCAGCACCATATTTATCTTGATATTTGATAAAAGTACTTTTGTCAATACTTCCAACAACTACTTCAGACGAATAGGTAACTCCCATTCCTTTACCGGATTTCCCTTTTTTAGTAGTGATCATTAAGACACCATTTCCTGCTTGATACCCATAAAGTGCACTTGCAGCAGCTCCTTTTAGAACGTTAACTGATTCAATGTCTTCTGGGTTGATATCTGCTGCAGCATTCCCATAATCAAATGTAGTTCCTCTACCATTTTTTTGACTGGTAGAATTTGTATTTGAATTATTAATAGGTACACCGTCAATTACAATTAGCATTTGATTATTTCCAGTTAAGCTTTTTACACCTCTAGAAACTAAATTGGTTGATCCACCAAAATTGTTATTTCTTCTAATAGCTACCCCAGCTACTTTTCCAGAGAGGTCATTTAAAAAGTTACCGTTAGCAGTCCCTGACTTTAAATCTGCAGCTTTTACTTCTTGAGTGGCATATCCTAAAGATTTTTTTTCTCGGGTAATTCCTAATGCAGTAACTACTACGCTTTGTAATTCCAGTGATTCATCTGTTAAGGTTACATTTAGTGTAGATGTTGTAGCCACAACTTCTTTTGTTTTCAGTCCAATAAAGGTGAAAATCAAGGTTTGGTTCTGATTTGCGGTAATTTTGTATTTCCCGTCTAAATCAGTTTGACTGTTATTCGAAGTTCCTTTTACCGAAACATTAACACCCGGAATAGGTGCTCCGCCTTGATCAGTAACAACTCCGCTTACAGTCTGAACTTGTGCAAATGAAATTTGCGAAATTAGCATCATAAATAACGCTAAAATTAGATTGTACTTTGCTTTCATATGTAGTTTGTTAAAATTAGACTGTAAATTTATGAATAAATTAAATATTTTTATAGGTTATATAAATATTTTTTATGTATAAAATTATTATTTTTTAATTATTAAGTATTTCAAGAAATAATTAATGATTAATTATAAATTTATTAATTGAGGAAGTAGATTTATATTAAAAATTGAATTTTAAAATAAATTAAGTTTTAAACTTAGGTGGACCACAGAATTGGAGAGTTGAATATTTTGATTTCCTGAACTACCATTAGCATAAACCATATTTAGTAATCCGTTTTTAGTAAGTAAACCAAAACCGAAGCCAAAGCCAAATAAATTTTCATTTTTTGAAATAGTTGCATCGGAATAAAAACCATAATCTATAATCGAATGTACATAAAGGTCACGAGAAACCAAATAGCGGTATTCTGACAATAATGAAGTGAAAAAATTACCTTGAAGACTATTTTCATTAAAACCTCGAATAGAATTGATACCACCAAAACGATACAACTCATTAACAATATATTGATCGCTTTGTAAATAATAATTTCGAGATTTTAAATAAATACTGTTTTTTAAATTCAAGTATAAAGTGTGACTAATATCAATGTTGGCAAAAAACTGCTGATAATTTGTTGAATTAGAAAAGCGAGATCCGTAACCGATTTTTGAGCTTAATTTAGTTTTTTCTGGGAATAAAAAATTAGATTTGTCTAGTTTTAGGAATTCAAAATTGCCAGTTAGAAAGGAGTTGCTGAAGTCACGAATACTAGAGTTATTGTTTTTTTGAATGTCACTTGATTCAGCTGATAGGTATCCTAAATACAAACGGCTATTGTAATTAAAATAGTAGCCAACATCAATCGCTGTTTTGACGTTTTGAAAAATACTGTCTTGCTTGTAAATATTTAAGTTGACTTTTACAGCAATAGGGGTTTTAAAAATATAAGGGACTTCTAAATCTAAGTTAAAAGTTTTTTGATTTCCACTATCGCTTTTCCAGAATAACGATAGGTTTTCTCCAGCATTCATAATATTAACTAATGCTAGGTCAAGATAACCATTAAGTTCTAAATTGTTTTGCTTGTCATTGGAAAATCCAATGTAGCCATCAAATTTATTTGCTTTGGCTTTTTCAAGATAAACATAAATTTTTGTAGTGTCTTTTGTAAATAGGATTTCGGGATATTTTATTTGATTCACAAATCGAAATTTTTCTAATGCAATATGGACTTTTGCTAAATTCTCTTGATTGAAGGTTTTATTTTTAAATAGCCTGAGCAACTCTTTTTTATGACTTGCTGGAAATTTATCATAACCTTTGATAACTATATTGTTTAATATTCGAAGATTTCCCGGATCAAGCAATAATTCGGCCGAGAGAACATTGCTTTTACTTTGGAAATTAATCAACTTCAATTTTGCCAGAGAATATCCCTTGGATTCCAAATTATTTAGCAGGGAATTTAAATAACTCTCGGTTTCGCTAATTTTTACAATCAGTGTATCCCTTTTTTGGAATTCATTTGAAAGTAACTTGAGGTTGGAATTTCTACCTATATATATATGTATAAAAGGAGTTCTATTTTTTAGGTCAATCTTAAACAGAAAAGTACTATCATTTACTTTGTTCTTACTGGTCAGTTCAGAGTTAATATAGCCCAATTTCATAAGTTTGGTTGAAATCAATTGAAATTCGTCAAACATGGCTTTTGTAGATACATGCTTTGTATTGTATCCAACTGAATCTATTATTTTATTTTCAAAATCAACTGCGCTTGAAATTTTCAAATAGGTACTTTGAGCCAGAATGACATTTGTAGATAAAATTAGAAAGATAAAGAAGAATAATTTTTTCAATTTGGGATCCAATTCGTGTATTTATGTAACGTAAAAATAGTAAAATAGTATAATAAAATGAGGTGATTTTAAAATGCTTTGAAAATTAATGAATTAGGATTTGGATAAAAAAAAATAATTTGTATATTTGCAACCCCGTAAAAAGCGGGAAATTTAATATAAAGT
>CANHHG010000007.1 GCA_947460615.1 Bacteroidota bacterium | reverse complement strand
GATATTGGATACAAAAAAAGCTCCGAATTTCTTCGAAGCTTTTGCATTTCTGGGTGGCTGACCGGGTTCGAACCGGCGACCCTCGGCACCACAAACCAATACTCTAACCAGCTGAGCTACAACCACCATTTTTAACGAGTGCAAATATATGGCAAAAGTTTTTGTTTTACAAAGGAAAAAAATAAATAATTATATCAAATCACTTAAGCTATTGACAGCCAAATACCTTTCTACAGTAAATCCTTCGGCATATTCTGTACCCACTAGTCTTCCTAATTCACGAGAGCGATTGTGTATACTCTCCAAAAAGTTTTTAGTTGCAATTGGCGTAACAGGCTCGTTGGAATTTGGATTGTAAAACTGAGAACTATAGGCTAAAATTGCCGCTTCTTTCTTATCAATAAAATTAGAAATATCAACCACAAAATCAGGCTCAATATTTTTCCATTGGATGTAATGATAAACTAATTTTGGACGCCAAGCCTCTTGCGGAAGGTTGTTTGACAAGGTTTTAATTTTTACCAATCCAGATAAGAAACAGGCATCAGAAACTAACTTACTTCCTTTTGCATGATCTATATGCCGATCGTCAATGGCGTTACAAATTACGATTTCCGGTTGGTACTTTCTAATCATTTCGATGACTTTCAATTGGTGATTTTCATCATTTATAAAAAATCCATCCCGCATGTCTAAGTTTTCACGAACTGCAATTCCAAGGATTTCAGACGCCGCTTCTGATTCTTCATTTCTAATTTCTACGGAACCTCTTGTACCTAATTCACCTCGAGTTAAATCGATAATTCCGACTTTTTTACCTAAAGAAATTTCTTTGGCTAGCGTGCCTGAACATCCTAATTCTACATCGTCAGGATGCGCTCCAAAGGCAAGTATGTCTAATTTCATAGTATTACATTTTTTAAAGTCATTGCTTTATTTACTGTTTCAAACCATTCCTTTTCGGGAATACTGTCTCTTGTTATACCACATCCGGTATATAAATGAGCCATATTAAAATTATGATTATTTTTAATTTGCATGCAACGTAAATTTACATATAAATCCGTTTCCGAATTGTTATTATGATTAATTTCACCTAAATAACCGGCATAATATTCTCGATTATAACCTTCGTTTTCATTAATAAATATAATCGCATCAATCTTTGGCAAACCAGCAACTGCAGGCGTAGGATGCAAAAGCAATACTAAATCATTCAGATTGGTATGTTTTTGTATAATCCCTTTAATAGTTGTTCTAAGGTGTAATAAATTTCCGGCCTTAATGGTTTTTGGTGTTGAAATTTTAACTTCAGAAATAGAATTGCTTAGGCAATCAACTATAAAATCGGTAACATATTGCTGTTCTTCTTTTTCTTTATTTTGCCAAAGCACTTCTTCAGAACCTTCATATAATTGAGTGCCCGCCAAAGCTACCGTCTGAAATATATTTCCATTTACTTTTAATAAAGTTTCTGGAGTTGCCCCCATCCACAAACCGATTTCGGGATGAAACCAGCAATAGGCAAAGGCAGTCGGATACGTATTTGCTAATTTAACAAATAACGAATTTAAATCGAAATTAGGCAACTCAATTACCTCTTTTCGTGACAAAACAACTTTTGAGAAAGTACCAGTTTCAATTTCAATAATAGCTTTTGAAACTATAAATTCAAAATTGTTCTTGGCAGATTCATCTATTTGAGATTCTATTTTGGGAATTAAAGGATCGGTTTGAGATGTAAATTCAATTGTAATTTCTTGAGAACTATTTTTAGGAATTACTATTTTATTGATGCCGTCAAATGAAGTAAAAACAAAACCCGTTTCTGATAAATTATCACTAAAATTAAGTTTTCTGTCATTTTGAAAAAGCCCTTTAATTACTTGTGAGTTGGGCTTTTTATAAATTACAAAGGGTAAATTCTGATTAAAATGCTGTTTTACTAAATTTAAAAAATCATTCATTTTTATTTACTGTTTCTTACTTTTTTTGGCAAAACCATGTTAGTAAGTTTACATATTGAGATCATTTTTCCAGCTTCATCAGTAATTTTGATTTCCCATAAATGAATGGAACGACCTTGGTGAATTATTCTAGCAGTACCATAAACTAGACCTTCTTTTTTACTTTTTAGATGGTTTGCAGAAATTTCTATTCCTCGAACCTCACTTAACTCAGGGTTTACAAACATTAAAGACGCTGCCGAACCAACACTTTCTGCTAAGGCAACTGTAGCGCCACCATGCAACAATCCCATTGGTTGATGAACTCTAGGGTTTACAGGCATTTTGGCAACCAAATAACCTTCTCCAGCATCAATATATTCAATTTCTAAAGTTTCCATCAATGTGTTTTTTGAAAATTCATTACACATTGCAATTATTCTATCTTTATCGAAATTCATTTTTTTTTGTAAAAATAACACATTATTAGTAGACAATAAAATAATTCTGACTAAGAATGAATTTGTAAATCTACGTTAAACTAAATCAATTAATTTTGCGTTATTAATTATCGAATGAAATTAATAATTAATAAATTAATACCTATTTTTACAAAAAATCTTAAGTAATGCGCCAAATTCTATTTTTGCTTTTATCGGGATTACTACTATCGATGACGTCGTGTAGAAAGGATTTTGCATTTGAACCCAGCAATGGTGAATTACGTTTTTCGAAAGACACCATTTATTTAGACACTGTTTTTACCAACATAGGATCAAGTACTTACACATTAAAAGTATACAATAAAAGCAATAATGATATACTTATTCCAAATATCCAATTAGGAAAAGGCGCACAGTCAAAATATCGAATGACTATTGACGGAATGCGTGGTGATAATGGAAAAATATTCAAAAATGTAGAATTATTAGCTAAAGACAGCATGTATGTTTTTATTGAAACTACCGCTGGAATTACTGATGCAAACCCCACCGATTTTTTATATACCGATCAAATTCAATTTGGATCTGGAACTACTTTGCAAAAAGTGGAATTGGTCACCCTTATTCAAGATGCCATATTTCTATACCCTCAAAAATATGTTGATTCCACCACTGGGGCGGTTAGTTATGAATCACTAACTTTTGGTCAAGATCAAATTTACGGCTTTATATTAGATCATAACACCAATAATGACGAATACCGATGGACCAATACTAAGCCCTATGTTATTTATGGTTATGCCGGAATTCCAAATGGTGAAACACTCAATGTTGATGCAGGTGCTAGAATTCATTTTCATGCCAATTCAGGTATAATTGTTGGAAATGGTGGGACAATTAAAATTAATGGACAACAATCCACAACGGCAGCACTTGAGAAAGAAGTTGTTTTTGAAGGCGATCGATTGGAACCTGGATTTTCAGATGTTCCCGGACAATGGGGATTAATCTGGATGAGCCAAGGAAGTGTGAACAATCAGATCAATCATTTGACATTAAAAAACGCAACAGTTGGACTATTTGTTGGCGATGTTTTAAACGCCACTAACCCAACTTTAAAAATTGATAATACACAAATTTACAATTGTTCGAATATTGGATTATTTTCAAGGAGTGCAAAAATTGAGGGAACCAATTTAGTCATTAACTCTGCAGGTCAAGCAAGTTTGGCTTGTACTGAAGGAGGTTCGTATTTATTTAAACATTGCACCTTTAATAACAACTGGCAAAGTACAAAACAGGTGGCTGTATTATTGAGTAATTATCAAAACTACAACGATGTGATTACTCCAAAAGCTTTGATTCAAGCAGAATTTTATAATTGTATAATTTATGGTTCCAATCAAATTGAGTTATTGCTTGACAAAAAAGAGGGTGCTGTTTTTAATTATAAATTCAATAATTGCTTATTGAAATTCAATAACACCAATAATCAATTTACTACAAATCCGTTGTATTTATTTGATACCGATGCTAGTCATTATTCAAATATTATTAGAAATCAAGATCCTAAATTTTTAAATGCTAATAAGAATAAGTTAAATATTAATGCTACCTCTGCTGCTTTTGCAAATGGCAATGCGGCTTATTTAATAGTAAAAGATATAATTGGAAATACTAGAAGTTTACCTCCAGATTTAGGAGCATACAAAAACGTCCCGTTTCCAATTGTGCCTTAAATTTCTATTTCATTTCCAAAATCCTCAAGGTCTCTTCTGTCTTTTTTTGTTGGACGACCATCCCCTGTTTTTCTGTAATGCTCTTTAGATAATTTTAATAATTCTAAGTGTTGGAAAGCTTCTATTGGAGTTTCGTTTTTTCGATAAATATCAACTAATTTGGCAGCAACACGATTTGCAGGAATATCCAAAACCACAATAATTTGAGTGATCTGATCTTTTCTGAAAGTAATTTTATCCGTTGGAAAAACTTCTTTTGACGGTTTGGCAACAATACCATTAACGGTAATATGATTTTTTTTACAGGCTTCTGTAACCATATTTCTTGTTTTATAATACCTCACACACCATAAAAATTTATCTACTCTCATAATTTTTTTCTAAAATAGAAGTTAAATTGAATACAAAAATAAATCAATATTGTATCTTGCGCTCTTAAAATTAAAAAAAATGAATAAATATTTAAAATTAGCTTTAATTTTTGTTTTTGGCTTAACATTAATCGGAATAACAATGATTTCTTGTACTAAAGATGAATCTCCTAGTTATGATGTGGTACTTAGAGAATATCCTGTTCAATATCGTGCTGATTTAGATTCAATTGATAAGTATTTAAATACTCATTATATCTCATCAGTAGATGCTGATTTCAATATTACATTTGCTAAAATTCCCGTAGGAGGAACTCAACTTTCAATTAGATCACAATTAACCTATCCTTTACAATCTATCAATGTGCAAAATGATGAGCACGGAGTTAACTACAAGATTTATTATTTAAAATTAAGTGAAGGAACTAATGAAAGTACCACTGCAGTTGATTCTGTTTATGTATCATACAAAGGAAATTTATTAACTGATGCGCAATTCGACTATTCTGAAACACCAGTTTGGTTTCAATTAGAATCAGTGGTTGCTGGTTGGGGAGAAATTGTTCCATTATTTAAAACAGGTACTTATAGTACTGCTCCAGGTCCTAATCCAAGTACATTTTCAAATTTTGGAGCAGGAGTAATGTTTTTACCTTCAGGATTAGCTTATTACAATCAAATGCCATCGGCACTTATACCTTCTTATTCTCCTCTTATTTTTAGCTTTAAATTAAAAAGTCAAAAAAGTAGAGACCATGATAGAGATGGTATATTATCGAAGTACGAAGTAAATCCTACAGTTTCAAATCAAAAACCAAAAGATTATGACAGTGACGGTGACGGAAAACCGAACTACTTGGATATTGATGATGATGGTGATAATTTTATGACTAAAGTAGAAAATAAAAGACCTAACATTTTAATTAATAATGTTCTTACGCCTAATGGTTATTTTCCCTTTAATGGAGCAGCGGTTGATAATCCTTTAACACCCAATATAGATGAAAGACAAGGTGTGCCAAGAAAATTTACAGGACCAATTAATCCAGCTAATAATTTACCTACATCTCTTCCAGCAGATTACACAGATCCTACAAGATTAAGAAGATATTTGGATCCGACTAGTTATCCTCCATTTGAATAAAATCATACATAATATTAAAAATGCCCGTTATATAACGGGCATTTTTTTATTTAAATTAATTCGATAATACCATCTCAAAGCTAATAAAATTAACATTTCTGTACAATTTTACCCCTACAATAGTATTTTAATTCTCTACTTAAGACCTAATTTTGAGTTATCAATTAATAAATAAGGATTATATAATTATTATATTAATATTTTGATGTTACAAAAATTAATGAATTAAAACAAAACGTATGAAAAAATTATTACTTAACTACAAATCTATTAAAGGTGTTTTTTTATTGATGTTGGTAGGTGCTAACACCATTTCCGGTCAAACAGTGGTTCAAGAAACTTTTGGATCTACTGCAGTTCCGATAGCAAACAACTATAACGGATCTACCTCTACTCCATCAGTAAGTTATGTTACTAATGTTGCAGGTTACACCTCAGTAGATCTTAATGGAACCGATGGATTTTTAAATTTTATGCCAAATACAACAACTGGGGCTAATAGAGTAAGTGTAGTTGGTGCTTTACCTTCTGGATCGGGAATGAATGGAGCTCTTCGTTCAAACACCAATCTTATTACTTGGACTTTTAACATGAGAGCCTCTAGAGCGGCCACTAATATTTTTTCTTCTTCCTCTGGCTTTCAGGCAAATAAATATTTCAGTGGTGTCGTTTTATGTTCAACAACTGGAACTGTACTTTCAAATGGTACTACCCCAGGTTCGGGATATGTTGTTACACTTCAAAAAAGCGCTAATAACGCTACAACAGGAAAAACAAGTTTGTATTTAATTAAGTTTACTAATGGAATCGGAGATGTTGTTAGTGAATCTTCTGTGGTTACTAGGCTCATTGAATCTCCTGAATTGGCTCAGGTTCCTGCAGCAACTACACCTAATAATTTAAGTGTTAAAGTTACTTATAACCCTACTGTAGATGTATGGGAATTGTATTATAGAGAAGATCCAATTACCCCAACACCGATTACATTTGCTGATCCTTCAGCAGGTTCATTTACTCTTGGAGGATCTGTAACTGATGTACCTACAACTACACCAATGACTAGTTATGGATTTGTAGCGGGACTTCAAAGTAATGCATCTGCTTCAAACTCTTATCAATTTGACAACTTTAAAATTAGTTTAAGTACACCTCCGGCATATACGGTACCTCCAACTATTGCTAACAGACAAGTTTTTAATACTACAACTAATCCAACTGTAGGTAGCTTAGTTGCTACTGGTAGTAATATCAAATGGTATTCAACATTAACAGGAGGAACTGCAATTGCCGCAAGTACACCTTTAACATATGCTACTTATTATGGTTCTCAAACGATAAACAATGTTGAAAGTACCCGTATTGCAACTCAAGCATTTATTGGAGATACAAGTTTAAGAACTTTACCATTATATGATAGTTTTGCAAGTTATAATGTAGGTGATAAATTAATTCAAATGAATAATGGCGCTTCAGCAGCTAATCTTGAAAATCCAGGAACTGGATTAGGTTCTTGGTCAATTACTCCAAGTACAAATATTACTGATGATGTTTTAATTGTTGCATCGCCTACTTGGACAAATACTGTATTACCTTCTGCTGCCGGAAATGCAATTTCATTTGTAGGTTCTGGAATAGATCCTGAATTAAAATTTACTAACACTACAAGTGGAAATTTATTTTCTTCATTTGTAGTCAATATAGTTGATGCACCTGCTTCAATTATCGCTGCTGCAACCACTCCTGGTTTCTCTGCACCAACAGGTTTTTATAGTTTTTCTTCTGATGGTATTGATCCTACAACTTCTGCTGTAATTACTAACTATGCAGCAGATGTAATGTTTAGAAAAAATACGACCACCGGGAAATACAATTTAGGTTTGTCTAAATCAAATAATGGTGACGAATGTGTTTGGAGTGCAACTGAATTTGATTTTAATACACAACACGTAGTTGTTATTAGTTATGAGAATATTGGAAACGCAGATCCATTACAGCAAGTGGCGAAATTATGGATCGATCCTGCTACCACTACCCAACCTGCTGCTACATTGTCTCAAAACAATCCTACCACTTCTGTTACAAGAAACAATTTAGACAGAATAAAAATATTACAAGCTTCATCAGCTTCTACACCAACAATAATTATAGATGAAATTAGAGTTGCAAACAACTGGTCACAAGCTTTAGGAGGGCCAGCTTTAGGATTAGAAAATAATTCAATTTCTAATTTATACATATACCCAAATCCTGTTTCTAATGGTAAGTTATTCATTTCTTCTTCATCAAATTTAGAAAAAGAGGTTGTTATTTATACTACATTGGGACAACAAGTGCTACAAGATAAAACAGCTTCTGAAGCAATTAATGTTTCTGCTTTAAGCCAAGGAACTTACTTTGTAAAAATTACAGAAGCGGGTTTAACAACAACAAAAAAATTAATTATTAAATAATAATTATTAAACTCATACTAAAATGCGGTATTTTTCAATATCGCATTTTTATTTTTTATATGATCAAAATGAAAAAACCTGTTGCTTTACTATTTTTTTTATTGCCGTTTTATAACTATTCTCAAGTAGTATTAAAATCAGATGGACCAGGAAATACTTATGAGTTAATCAATTCCATTTTAGCACCTGGAAATGAAGCAGTAGAACATCCTGAATGCGTTCATGGTACTTTTGGAAGACACATCGCTGAAGTATGGGATGATGAATTGAAAGAGAACGTATTTGAATTTTATTCTCATGTTGTCCCGGATAATGACAGATGTGAAAAAACAGATAGGCAGCGTGTTGAAATTAAAACGTATGAGCCTTCACCTGCCAATTTAATTGGAACTTTAGGAGAAACAGTTACTTATAAATGGAAATTTAGGTTGCCTAAAGGTTTTCAACCTTCCAGTAGTTTTACCCATTTACATCAAATAAAAGCAGTTGGAGGATCACAAGATTTACCAATTTTTACATTAACAGCCAGAAAAGCAAAGATAAATCAACTAATTGTTATTCATAACAATGAAAATACTATTGCTACTGTTGACCTTTCAGAGTTGGAAGGTACTTGGGTCGAAATTACAGAAAAGATAAAAATTGGTACTAACGGAACGTACTCTATTTCAATAAATAAATTAAAAAATGGCAAGGAATTACTCTCTTTTAAAAGTAATAATATCATGACCATTAGGTCCGATAATGATTTTATAAGACCAAAATGGGGAATTTATAGAAGCTTGAAAAAGGCAGAAGATTTAAGAGATGAGGCGGTTCGATTTAATGATTTTTCGATTAAAGAAGGTGAATAATTTATTTATAAATAATATTTTATTAGTCGGATTTGCATCTATATGTCAAATCCAAGCTTCGTTTTCACAAGTTACCTTAGAGGCAAACGGCCCGGGAAATACTTATGAATTAATAACCAATATTTTTGCTCCTGGAAATGGAGTCGGTGCTGTTGAAGCACCCGATTTATATCATCCTTGGGCGGCAGGTGGAAATAAACATATTGCAGAAGTTTATGACAATGAGTTACTTCGATATGTATTTGAATTTTACTCACACGTCCTATTAGATAATGAACCTGTAGACCCAACTTTAACAGACCGTCAACGTACTGAAATTAAAACCTATGCACCATCACCAGATAATTTAAAAGGGACTATTGGAGAGAATATTATATACAAATGGAGCTTTAAATTGCCAATTGGCTTTCAACCTTCATCAAATTTTACTCATATTCATCAAATAAAAGCAGTTGACGGAGATGATAGTAGTCCTATTTTTACATTAACTCCAAGACTAGGAACACCTAATAAATTGGAATTGATATATGTCGAAAATTCAACTTCAGGTGCAAATAAAGTCAATATTGTTAACTTATTACCCTTTCTAGGAAACTGGGTAGATGCTGAAGAACGAATAAATGTGAGTGGGAATGGATTCTATTCAATTGTCTTGAAAAAACGTAGTGATGGAACTGTTTTGCTATCTTATACAAACAATAATATTGCCAC
Source organism: Bacteroidota bacterium (assembly GCA_947460615.1). Classification (GTDB taxonomy): domain Bacteria; phylum Bacteroidota; class Bacteroidia; order Flavobacteriales; family Flavobacteriaceae; genus Flavobacterium. Next base: position 42,884 of record CANHHG010000007.1, on the reverse strand, counting down.
TATTCGTCCGGACAATAGTTTTATTCGCCCAAAATGGGGTATTTACAGAAGTTTAAGTGATATTGGAAATTTACGTGATGAAGCCGTTCGTTTTGCAGGATTTAGCATTCAAGAAGTAGCAACATTAGCAATAAATGCGAACAATTTTGCGGATAATACCATTTCAATAACGAATCCTGTTATTGATAAAATTGAATTGTCAGAATCAATTTTAAATAAATACAATCAACTACAACTGTTTGATATTTCTGGTAAAAAAATAATTGAATTTAATAGTTTAACAAAAAATGTTGATGTTTCTAATTTAAAATCAGGATTGTATATGATACAATTTTATAATGGAGAAAATAAGTCCGAATCAATCAAAATAATTAAAAAATAAATTTATGAAAAAACTTGTAGTTACGTTTATCACCTTAATTTTTTTGTCAAATAATCCTTCGCTATTTGCAAAAATAAAATTACCTGGAATAATTGCTTCCAATATGGTTTTGCAACGAAATACATCAGTTAAAATATGGGGGTGGGCAAAATCAGGTGAAAAAATAAATATAAAACCAAGTTGGATTATTAATGAAATCAAAATCACAACACCAGAAAATGGTCGATGGGAAGTCGTTATAAAAACAACTTTAAGCAAAGAACCACAAACCATTCAATTAAGTAGTTTAGAATCTAATATCAAATTGGAAAACATATTGTTTGGTGAAGTTTGGGTTTGTTCAGGACAATCTAATATGAGAATGCCTTTAAAAGGATATACTGGCCAACCAACATTTGAAGGAAATTCAGCTATTGCCAATTCAAGAAATAATAATATTCGGTTATTTTCCATTACAGAAAATGGATTTCCAACGCCATTAGATACGGTAGCTAGTTTTAAAAAATGGGATGTCGCAAGTCCAAATAACACAAAGGATTTCAGTGCTGTAGCTTATTTTTACGGACAGAAATTACAAGAAATTTTAGAGGTACCTGTTGGAATAATAATGACTTCGTGGGGAGGAACAAGAATTCAACCTTGGATAAGTAAAGACGCAGTTGCACCTTTTTTAGATGTCAATAAAGTTAAGAAGGATACTACTGAAAAATACAAAAGAATTCCATCAGCGATATTTAATGCGATGATCAATCCAATTACTTCATATACCATTAAAGGCGTACTTTGGTATCAGGGGGAAACGAATCGTGATGAACCTAAATTGTACCAGCAATTACTGCCTGAAATGGTAAAAGATTGGCGTAAACAATGGAATATTGGAGAATTTCCATTTTACTATGTTCAAATAGCGCCCAATAAATATATTGACAAATCAAATTCTCAATTCCAAAGAGAAGCGCAATTAAAGGCATCAGAGGTTATTCCAAATTCAGGAATGGCGGTACTTTCAGATATTGGTTCAGAGCAAACAATACATCCACCACGCAAAAAAGAAGTTGCTGAGAGATTACTATTTATTGCTTTGAACAAAACCTACGGGTATAAAGAGGTCGATTGCTCAGGTCCAATTTATAAATCAATGGAAGTAAAAGAAGGGGCTCTTTTCTTGAATTTCAATTTTGCAGAAACGGGTATTTATTCTCCTGAATTAGAAATTAGTAATTTTGAAATCGCTGGAGCTGATAAAGTATTTCATCCTGCAAAAGCTATAATTATCAATCACAAACAAGTTAAAGTCACCAGCTTGGAAGTTTTGGAGCCAGTTGCCGTTCGATACGGATGGAACAATTGGTTTGTAGGAACTTTATATGATAACAACATGCTACCAACTTCTTCATTTAGAACTGACAATTGGGAATAAAAAAATCCATAAATAAATTTATAGATTTCTATTGTTTAGCCTTTTTTGCTATTTAATATTAACTATCAAAGGATTATTTATTTTGATTGCATAATTGGTTAGATAATTTTCCCATGCTTCTTTAGTGACAAATTCCCCTTGTTTTTTCCAACCAAATCCGGTGTAATAAATTACTTTATTATTCACCACTTTAAGAGCTGCATACAAATTACAGAGGTCTTTATTTGGATTCATATATTTTTCAGTACTAATCATTGTATTTTTAGGAAAAACAATACCGGTACCTAATTCAGAATCATCAATAGGTTGCCAATAATCAATCCAACCAGCATTTAAGTTAGATTCCGTTTTACCGTCATTGCTATGCAATGTAATTCCTGTTGAAATTGTTTTAGTGCCCGAAACTTCAATTTCAAATTTAGAAAGGAAACTTCCATAATCTAAACTGATGTGTTTCACCTCTTTAATTTTGTTTCCATTCGCATCCCAATCCGCATAAGTAAGTGTGAAACTAGTTCTTAAAGGGCCTGTAGTTATAGTTTTCCAAGAGATAAAATTCTTAGAATAATAATAAGCGGTGTCTATTTTAACAGCTATTCCGCCTATTCCTCGGCTATCGCCCACATGAAAATTGTCTAGACCTTCACCGGTATCTTTATGATAAGTCCCAGTTCCGTTAGTGTATTTTTCATACCATTTATTAATAACAGGATATTCCACTCTCTTTAACCAAGCATCAATTCCGCTGGTTAAAGTTCCGCCTTTTACTTTGTCTTCTGTCATTTTTTGAGCAACGGGTCCGTAAGTTCTGAATGCCACTTTATTGTTTTCCCAAGCATAATCATCAATTCTTTCAGGAACAAATCTGGAGAAACAAAAATTAATTGGATCTTTAGTTTTAGTATCAATATTGATTACGATTTCGTATTTATTTGTTGTAAGCGCTTTAATTTTAGGTTGAAATAACAACACATCGCTTATTCCATCCCCATTTTCATCTACACATTGAGAAATTAAAAAAGAAGTCGTACCTAATTCTTTAACACGATATTTTTCTAATTTATCAGAAGATTTTAGACCTAATGTAGTTTTAGCAATTTCAACAGTTTCAAACTCCCTATCAATATTTAAAGGATTGGAAATAGTAACTATTTTATTCTTTTGTGAAAACGATAATAAGGATGTAGATAGCAGTATTACTACAAAAACATTGCTTAGTTTCATACTCTTATTCGTTTGAAGGTTTTCCAATTGTGGCTAATATTCCGCCATCTACATATAAAATATGACCGTTTACGAAATCACTCGCTTTTGAAGATAAAAATATCGCTGCACCAGATAAATCGTCTGGATGACCCCACTTTGCAGCAGGTGTTCTGTTAATAATAAATTCGTTAAACGGATGACCATCAACACGAATGGGTTCTGTTTGAGTAGTCGCAAAATAACCAGGTCCTATTCCGTTGACTTGGACATTGTGTTTTGCCCACTCTGTAGCCATGTTTTTAGTAAGCATTTTTAGTCCTCCTTTTGCAGCAGCATAAGCTCCTACTCCATTTCTACCTAATTCACTCATCATGGAACAAACATTGATTATTTTTCCTTGTTGTCTAGCTATCATCCCTTTAGCAACATGTTTTGAAACAATAAAAGGACTTACTAAATCAATGTCAATGACTTCTTTAAAATCAGCAACTTCCATTTCAATTAATGGAATACGTTTAATAATACCAGCGTTATTAATTAAAATATCGATTGGTCCCACTTCACTTTCAATTTTGCTAATAGCAGTAATTACTTCACTTTCAACAGCCACATTAAATTTGTATCCAAAAGCGGTGATGCCTTCGTTGTTGAATTCTAATACCGCTTCATCTATTTTAGGTTGAGAAGAATTTCCATTAATAATAATAGTAGCACCCGCATGTCCTAAACCTTTGGCCATAGCCATACCTAAACCATGAGTACTTCCAGTAACCAATGCAATTTTTCCTTTGATATCAAATAATGAATTTTCCATTTTATCTTAAATCTGTAATTTTACAAACGTCCATATCTCCATAGTCAAGGTTTTCCCCTGCCATTCCCCAAATAAAAGTATAATTTGAAGTTCCTGCACCCGAGTGAATAGACCATGGTGGAGAAATTACCGCTTGATGGTTATTCATCCAAATGTGGCGCGTTTCATCCGTTTGACCCATAAAATGACATACTGCTTGATTTTCAGGAATATCTAAATAGAAATAAACTTCCATTCTTCTGTCGTGCACATGTGCAGGCATGGTGTTCCAAACGCTACCGGTTTTTAGTTCTGTCATTCCCATTTGCAATTGACATGTAGTTACAATTCCACCAATTATCATTTGGTTTACCGTTCTATGATTAGCAGTTTCCATTGAGCCCAGTTGCAATTTATTTGCTTCAACAAGACTTACTTTTTTATTTGGATAATTGGTATGCGCTGGAGCTGAATTCAAATAAAATTTTGCTGGATTATTAGTATCATCGCTTTTAAAAACTACTTCTTTATTGCCACTTCCAATGTACAAAGCATCTTTAAATCCTAATTCATAAACCACACCATCAGCGGTTACGGTTCCATTTCCACCTACATTTATAATTCCTAATTCTCTTCTTTCCAGAAAAAAACTAGATTTTAAGGGATCAATAGTTTCTAGAGTTAACGGTTGAATTGGTACAGCTGATCCTGCAATATATCGGTCGTAATGAGAATAAGTAAGATTTATTTTACCTGATTCCATTAGATTGTCAATTAAAAACTCCGATCTTAATTGTGCAGTATCATATTTTTTAATGGCTTGAGGACTTGAGGCGTATCTCGTTTCGTAAGAGGTAGACATTTAAATTTATTTATTAGTGAGATTATCAAAATGCTAATTTATGATAAATTAGTAAAATAATATAAAAAAAAACAGTGTATTAAATACACTGTTTTTCTTTTGATATTAATAACCAGGATTTTGAGGTATGGCTATGAATGAATTAGTGTCAATTTCGTATTGCGGAATAGGCAATAAAAACCGATTTAGATTTGCATTTGATTGTAATTGAGATAAAGAAACTGGTAGTACACTAAATGTTCCGTAAAATTTAGAATACATATTGGTAAAGTGCTTTTTCATTACGTATTCAGCACCTTGAACTTTCAAATTTGGGAAAGCATCAGTTGAAGCTGATAACGAAGTAGTAGTTGTTGTAAATCTCAGTATATCAAACCAACGCTGATTTTCAAAAGCAAATTCCCATCTTCTTTCTTGTGCCAATGCTTTTTCAAAAAGAGCAGTAGAAGTAATTGTGGTAGAAGTAAGAGCTGCTAATCCAACTCTAGTACGAACTAAATTAATTAAAGCTAAACTTCCAGCTGTGTTACCATCGGCTTCCGCTTTCATCAAAAGAACGTCTGAATAACGAATTACTGGCCAGTCATTTTCGGCATCATTTGCAAGAGCTGTAGGTGAAATATATTTTTTAATATAATATGTACTTGTTCCAAATAAACCAATATTCACATCTTTTCTACTCACTGCAGGATCAATATAACTGGTATATGCTGAATTAGTTTTTGTAATTTCTAATGTTGGATTATTTGAAGAACTACCATCACCATTAATAACGGCATTACCACTATTTGATGGGGCAAATAAGTTGGCTAATGGATTCCCCATTCCTAAACCACCCGATTTATAACGAACAGCAAAAAGAATTTCAGAATTCATTTCGTTATTTACAGAAAATACACTTGCATACGTAGACTGTAAACTATAACCTCCTGAAGCAATAACACTATCTAATAAAGCAGATGCTTCTTGATTTCTTCCAAGTGTAAGGAATACTTTAGCCAATAATGCTTTTGCAGCCCATGCATTAGCACGACCTAAATCTGGTGAACTTGCTGAATAAGCAGCAGTTTTTCCATTTGTAATAGCATTATTTAAATCGGCAACAATTAATTTATAAATATCTAGAACTGAGGAACGATTGAAAGTTTTTGCTTGTTGAGCAGTAATTGGCTCATCAATTAAAAATACACCACCGTACAAACGCACTAAATTAAAATAATGATACGCACGAATGAAAGAAGCTTCTGCAGCAACACTTTTACATTGGAAAGCAGTAGCGTCAATTGTAACGGGAGCATATTCGATTACTCCCGGAGAAGAATTAAAATTAGCACCACAAGCATTTAGCACTGTATTACAATTTTTAATGTTGTTATAGGTTTTTAACCAATAATTGTAAATTCCTGTTTGTGTGGTTGATGGGTACAACTGGTCAATGTAAGCCAAATCCATTTTTGGAGTTGAAGTACTTGAAGGTCCATCCATACAAGTATTGTCACTTCGCATTTCAGTAAGCGACCATTCTTCTAATAATGGATTTTGCATTCCTTTATAACATGCGGTTAAACCTGATTGCAATTCATTATAATTGCTATAATAGTCGTCAGCTATGATATTTGATTCAGAGTTTAAATCAATAATATCAGAACAACTAGAGGCTATTACTAAAAATAATACACTTAAATATTTTATTGAATTTTTCATTGTAACTACTTTTAAAATTAGAAATTAATATCGACACCAAAAACAAAAGTTCTAGGAATTGGAAATGCCCCTCTTTGATATCCTGCAATTAAAGCAGAACCATAAGGACCCGATGTAGATCTTCCTTCAGGGTTAATTCCTCGATAACCATTTGCAGAATGGAAATAAATATTTTGAGCTGAGGTATACAGTCTAAGAGAGCTTAACCCTAATTTGTTTGACCAATTAGCAGGTAAATTATACCCTAAATTGACTTCTCTTAATGCAAAATAAGAAGCATCTTCAACCACATAATCAGTTAACATCCAGTTAAAACCTGTATCTTCATAAGGAGTTCTTCCGTCTCCTGGATTTTGAGGGCTAATCCAACGGTTAGAGTTGTAGTTCCTATTCGAAGATTTAGTTTCACTGTAATTAGGATCACCATTAATTAATTCTCCACCTTGTACCCCTTGCCATGAGAAGCTTAAATCAAAATTCTTATAACTAAAATTATTAGTAATTCCCCAAGTAAAATCAGGATATGGATCACCAATTATAGTTCTATCATTAGTATCTAAAACTCCATCCCCGTTAACGTCAACAATTTTCAGACCTCCTTGCTTTAAGGCAGAAGGTAAATTAGAAGTTAAACCTGAAGCAGCAATTTCAGCATTAGAAATCCAAACTCCATCGGTTTTGTAACCAAAGAACTGAACTAATGGACCTCCTACAACACTTTTGTAAATTTCATTTCTTTCGCCATAATTAAGCAAATACGCTTCATTTCCCAATTCGATAATTCTGTTTTGAGTATGAGCAATATTAGCGGAAGTAGACCATTTAAAATCACCTTTTAAGTTGGTCGTATTTAATTCCAATTCAAAACCTTTGTTTCTTAAACTACCTATGTTATTCCATGATAAAGGCACTCCAGAAAAAGCCATTGTAGCCTGTTGTAAAAGTAATTTATCAGTGATCGAATTATAGATATCCAAAGTAACATTTACTCTATTGTTTAACATGGATAAGTCCATACCATAATTGGTTTGGAAAGTACTTTCCCATGTAATATTTTCATTTGCATTAATTAAAGGATTTCCTACTTGACCACCCGTTTGAGTTCCTGTACCAGGACCAAAAGAATAGTTAGAAGCAGATAATAAGTTTTGGAAACCATAATTTAATATTCTATTGTTTCCAGAAACTCCGTAACTAGTTCTAAAGTTCAATTTGTTTAGCCATTCTAGACTACTCAAGAAAGACTCTTTATTAGCAGCCCATCCAATAGATGCTGCAGGGAAATTACCCCATTTTTTTCCAGAAGCAAAATAGGAACTACCGTCGGTTCTGTAACTTACAGAAAGCAGGTATTTACTTTTAAATGCATAATTTACTCTTCCTAAGTATGATAGTAAACCAATTTGGTTTTTAGAACCGAAAGTTCCTGCTTTGTCAATAAATAGTGCATTGTTTAACGTATTAAATTCGTCACTAGCATAATCTAAACCCGTAGTTTGAGTTGCAGTATTCTTAGTGTTTTGAGCAGTATAACCCGCTAATACATCAAATGTATGATCACCAACCTCTTTTTTATAATTCAATGTATTTTCGCTTAATAAGTCAACATAGGAATTATCAAAATAGATTCCCTTATTTACAATTCCATCCCCTTCGGCATTTCTATCTGACCAATCGAATTTAGTATCATACTTTACGTATAAAGTATTCATTGTTTTGAAATCCAATCCCGGCATAATATTAATATTCAATGTGGTACCGCCTTGCAATCCATATGATTTTGCATCAATATCATGACTTAATAAGGAAGCCATAGGATTGTTTTGTGCAGAATTTGAAGGTGCACCAACCGCTGGAGTAAATGTTGTTCCGTCAGGCATATAAAGTATGGATCCATCCGGATAAACAGGATTATAAGTTAAACCTATAAAATGTCTTGGGTGAGCATAATCACCAGGTCTAATGTTTGCCCATTGTGCATTTTGATTCACAAAAGTAGCAGTTAAAGTATTGTGTTGGTAAGGTAGCCAAGAAGGATATCTCCAGAAATTAGTTAAATTTTCTGCTGGTGATTCTTTAGCAGTATAAGAGGGATTCAAGTTAACATTTAACTTTACTCTTTTACTTAATTCAATATCAAATTTTGTTCTGAAATTTAACTTTTGGAAATTACTTTTTAGCATAATCCCTTGGTCTCCTTGATATCCAGCTGAAATATAATATTTCATTGCTTTAGTTCCGCCAGTTGCCCCAAATTGAATATTTTTAAACTCAGCATTGCGTAAAACTTCCCCTTGATAATCATAACCTCTTCCACCTAACATGGTATTTTCAACAATATAACCAGCAATTAAGTTGTTCGTTTTGGTGGCACTTCCTTGGTAAATTAAATTTAACGCATTTGGATTAGTAACACCTTCCGCTTGAATAGCGGGATCGGTAATTCTTAATGCTCTTTCTTGATACAATAAATTAATATATTCAGAAGTCGACATCATGTTGTATTTTTCATAAGCACTTTTATATCCCGTGCTATATTTGAAAGAATACTTGGCTTTATCTGTTTTACCACTCTTAGTTGTAATTAAGATTACCCCACTTGCTCCTCTAGAACCATAGATTGCAGCAGAAGCGGCATCTTTTAAAACTTCAACAGAGGCAACATCGGCCATATTCAAAGTTGCTAATCCATCTGGAATGGGTTGCCCATCAACAACAACTAAAGGACTTGCTCCTGCATTAATAGAACTAATTCCACGAACAGAAATTTGCGCATCGGCGCCTGCTTCAGAGGAAATGTTTTGAACTTGAACCCCAGCAATTTTTCCTTGTAGTGCTTGATCTATTCTTGACACTGCCACTTCGTCTAATTTCTCATTTTTATATTTAGAAATCGATCCCGTCACGTTTGACCTTTTTTGTGTACCGTAACCAATTACTACCACTTCATCTAATTCACTTTTAGATTCTACTAATGTAATGTTGATCTCTTTATTTTTTCCTACAACAACTATTTGCGGAGCAAATCCAAGGTAAGAAAATCGTAAAATAGATTTTGAATTTTTGACCTCAATGGAGTATTTTCCATCTAAATCTGTTGTAGTGTTTTTTTCTTCAAATGTTATTGTAACACCTGGAATTGGATCACCTTTACTATCAAGAACAGTACCCGTAATCTTTTTCGGATCATTCTGACTAAATGCAATTGAAGTAAAAATTAATAAAAACAATAATAATAGTTTTTTCATAATTTGATTGAATTAATTGGTTTTTTTTGGTTAATGATAAAAATAACTTTATATAATTATTAATTGTAAAAATATTAATTCCATCTATTTTCAAAATCCGTAATTGGTATAAAAATTGTCCAATATTAATTCTAGTCTTCTGCTTTGTCTTTTTTCTTATTGACATTAGAAGCATGACGCCCACTTCCGCCAGCATTATCAATAATACCTTTTTCAGGACTTAATGTATTCAAAGTAGCTTTTAATCGATGGAATGCTTCGTTAGCTTCTTTATTATCCGAATAATTAGTAACCCGTTTTTCTTCAAATGGAGCATTACTCATATCAAAAAGTTCGTCTTCTCGATTTAATTTCCATTTTGTATCACGAACGTACCATTTGTTCCCCAATTCTATAAATATCCATTTTCTAGGCTTTCCTTTCTTTCCTAGTAATTGAGGAAGAAAACTATGACCATCAATTACTCTATTATATGGTAATTTCGCACCGGCTAAATCTGCAAAAGTGGGAAGTAAATCTGTAGAATCTATTAATAAATCGCTTGTTTTACCCCCATCAATAACGCCTGGCCAATTTGCAATTGTAGGAACTAAACTACCGCATTCTAACATCGTTCCTTTTTTTCCAGATAACGCTTTACCTCCTATTGTACCTCTATCAGCATACTGACTCGCCGTACCATTGTCACCCATAAAAACGATTAATGTATTTTTACGCAATTTTAAATCGTCCAAGGTTTTCAACAATTTTCCAACTAATTTATCCATATAAGCTGTATTGTCTTCATACAAATCACTTCCTGGTTTACTATCCGGAGTTCGCTGAATTAAAGCATGAACATGAACCATTGAATAGTATAAAAAGAATGGTTTGTCTTTGTTTGTTGTGATAAAATCTACCAAATGATCATGCATCAAATCGGGCATGTATGTTTGAGCATCCAATTTCTTATTGACACCATTTTCTATATAATTTTCAGATTTCTTTTTCTCTGTTGACCAATAATCACCACTTCCTGCAAATGTTAGATAATCATCAAAACCAAAATCTCCTGGAGTTTTTGAAAATTGACTCCATTTTCCGACTAAAGAAGTGGTATATCCAGCAGGTTTTAAAACTGACGGAATCAAAACCTCATTTTCAGGCTTGATATCACCCACCATATCTTGATTAACAGCTCCGGTTCTAAAAGCATATCTACCTGTTAATATCATTGCTCTTGAGGGTCCACATAAAGGAGCGGTATAGCCATGAGTGAAACGAATTCCACCTTTAGCAAGTTGATCAATAATAGGAGTTTTATTTTGATCTGAACCATAACAACTAACATCGCCAATTCCTAAATCATCAGCTAGAATGAAGATAATATTTGGTTTTTCATTCCCATTTTTAGTGTTGCCTTTTTGGGCGTAAATACCAGAAAATGTTGCCAGTGAAAGAGTAATTAACAGTAAATTATAAATTTTCATATAAAAAAATTTTAAAAAGTAAGTTCGTTTAATTCCGATTGATAGGATTTTATATCAATTTTTTTAGCAATTTCTTCGTATTCGGGATTATTGTATTTGCGAGAAGCAAACTTTAAAATTTTGATGGTTTCTCCAAAACTAATTTTTTGAATTTGCTCGTATTCCCAAACTTTTTCATTTTTCAAATAGGGCATAATAAATTCTAATGCATTTTTCATGCTTTTACCTTTGCTTCCTTCGTGGTTCCAAAGTGAAATATTTGCATTTTCTGCCAACTTAGCAATTAAAAAATAACCAAACATATTCATATTTACATATCCCCAAGATTTTGTTCTAGCGAGTTCTAAAGGCTGAGAACCATTTGGTTGTAGCTGGCTTTCCATTCTATTTTTAAAGATTTCTATTTCTTTTATAGCAATTTCTGGTTTGTCAACAAATAAAGCAAAAGCAATAACTTGCTCGCTATAAAAGGTACCGTGATTATTTTTAGCTTTAGCTTCGTCTTGTCCAATTGGACTTTCTAGCATCCAGGATAAATAATCTGAAAACCATTTTTTAAGTGCCAAATGATCATTATTTGTCCAATTTGGAGTGTTTTGAATTAATATTGCGGCATCTAAAACTCTATATAAATCTCTAGTTTCTATTAATCCCGTTCCACGACCTGTATTTATACCCGGTATTCCTTGTGCAAAATTGAGGTGTGGGTTTTGACGCGTTTCAGAGTTTAAAAACCATGCTTTAAGAAGTTTAGAAGTGAAATTTGCATACTTAACCTCTTTAGTAAAATAATAGGCTAAGGCCAATGATAACGAGGCGTCTTCAACCTTGTCAATTTCTTGAGAATCGGAAATATCGTAATACGTTGGATTTCGAAGTCCGTCCTTTTTTATATAAGGTAATCCATCAGGCTTAGTTGGATCTGGCCACCAATAAGGCCCCGTACTCATATAATCGTGTTTATCACCGCTTGGAGGAGTTTGCTTTTTATCCATCACCGAATAAACAATGTCTTCTTTAAGCAATTTATCTGCTTTTTTAAGTAATGATTTTAAAGCAACTACTTTCCCTTTATCATTAGATAAAATCAATTTGTAATTGTCAGAAAGGGCTTTGCCATCTATTGAAATTGTTTTTGGAATACCCGAATCAAATTTGGCTTGAGCAAAAAAAGAGGTGGAAATCCCAAAAAATAGTAGTAAAATAAGATTTTTATTAAATTTATTCATTTTATATGATTATTAATTTATAAATACCAATTTTTTAGTCTCCCGAAGTTTTCCAATCCAAAGTATCTCCTTTCAATCTTCTTAATGCCTCCGCTTCGGTTTTAATTCCTTTATCTCCTTGATCTTGCATCCACTTTTTTAATTCAGATAATAGTTTAATCTTCACAGTTGCTAATTTAGAATCGTCAGCTAAGTTATCTAATTCATAAATATCTTTTTTGATATTATACAACTCAAATTCTGGTCGGTTGCGATACAATTTAGCATGTTCAGCTTGTTTTGGAGTAACATTTGTAGCCTTTAACCAACTATTATATAACTTATTTTTTGGTTGAGAACCAGAAGACAAAAAGGGCTCATTGAATTGTAAATTCCAAATTAATTTATAATCATGGTCTTGAATAGATCGAACAGGGTAATTATCAGAACCATTTTTTATACCCCTTGTGGTATGAACTCCAAAAACATAGTCACGTACTTCTTTTGGTTTACCATTAAATGAAGCGAAAAAACTCTTTCCGTCCAATTTCATTGTTCCTTCTTTGTTTCCACGTAAAGTCTCTGGATTTCCACCTGCAGCTTCAAAAAGAGTCGGAACAACATCTATATATTGAGTTAAAATTCCCGTTCTTGTATTTGGTTGAATCACTTTTGGCCAACGAGCAATAAATGCTGCTTTTAAGCCCATATTATAACACGTCCATTTTGCAAAGGGCATTGAACTTCCATGCTCACTAGCAAATAGAAATAGGGTATTGTTTTTCGTTTTTTGATTTTCAACCATTCTAGTGCAGGTCCCCACAAGACTGTCCATGTAGGTAATCTCAGCATAGTATTTAACTAATTCTGAACGAGTTTCTTTGGTATCAACCATGTAAGGAGCAACATTAATTTTATTGGCATCATACTTTTTAACATCTCCTCTATTCCATGGTCCATGCGGTTGGTTGGAGGCAACAATTAATAAATAAGGTTTTGAAGTATCCTTATTTATCCATTTTTCTGCATCTGCTAATTCTACATCTGGTCCTTTTCCATTATCACTATTTCTACCTCCTAAATATTCAAATGGAAAATTGGCCATAGGAGCATAATGCTGTTTACCAATTAAGGCAACTCGGTAACCTAATTTTTTAAAATGCTGCACAACAGAAATTACATTATCATATACTTGGGCATGATTAGGATAACTTCCGTTTTTTACTGGGAACAATCCGGTGTACAAACTTTGACGTGTAGGTCCGCACATTGCAGTGGCATTATTCATATTGTCAAATGTCAAACCTTCTTTAGCTAATTTAGCTAAATTAGGAGTACGAACATCTTTATTTCCATAAGGTTCACAATCTATTGAAGTCATGTCATCCGCAATAAAAAACAAGATATTCGGTTTAACAACCGATTCTTTCACTTTATTATTTATCACAAATTTCTGATTAGAATAAGATGCAATTAGCGTTTTATTTATGTCCGTTTTTTCAACTAATGAAGAAGTCAATTCGCCATTCAATGTTTCTGAATTAAAATTACCAAGTTGGCTATAACTATCAAAAGAAGCATTTGTAAGTTGAAACGTAAAGGCAGAAACAACTGCTAAACCTGACAATCCTAAAAGTAAAACTATTTTATTTTTCATTGTATTTATTATTGTGAATTATTTATTTTCTAGTATTTCCCAAACTTTAAAATTCCTGTAAGCAAAATGGGTCCATTGCATTTGACGAAACCCAATTTTCCCCTCTTCCAATATTTTACCATATTTAACACCATCATCAGTCCAGTCTATTACTTTTTTATCGTCTATATAAAGTAATATTTTACCTCCACTCTTGACTAATTTCATTTTATGAATCGCTGTTGATTGAACAGGAATTCCAATTTCTCCTGTTTGAACTAAATTGAAACCTTTATTTTTTCTCAAATTAGCTGTTTCCCGATTTGGATTATCCCTTCCATTTGCATAATAGGAAATATGATAATCGTTCATAGCTCCTTTAGTATAATCCGTAAATATTCCTGATATTCTTTTAGGCATTGAAGAGTCAAATATACTTTCCCCTTTGAGACCTTTAGCACAAAAAAAAATAATGCATAAACCAGCATCAATCGCTTGATTTTGCGCTTCCCACTCGGCAATAAAATTACCAGGAAAATCTTTGGGACACCAAAATACGTGATGGCCTTCTTCATTTGGTGAATATAGGTTCAACCAATTGTTTTGAAATTCAATTTTAGCAGGTCCTTCTAAAACCCAATCTTTAATAGATTCCTTAGTGGATAGTGAATTATTATAAATTAAATTCCCTTTATTCACATCTTGTGAATAGTTATTGAGGGGTACTAATAATAGTAAAAAAAAATATATTTTATCAATTCTCCTCATTACTTTACCACTTGATTTTATATTCAAAAACTATATTAAACAATGTTATTTTACTCAGGTTTTTAGTAACATGAACCATTGGTTCAGCATATTTTACGGTGTTCGCGACCTGCATTCCGGCGCCTGATTTACCATTTGGATGCACTCTAGGATCTGTAAGTTGTACATCGTTTAATCGAACTACAACTCGTTGCGCATGACTATGTAACTCTCTAGTATCGCCTGGATTTAAACGTTCTTCAAAAACTCTAAATTCATTGTCCTCGTATACCATTTTATTTTTTGTAGGTTCCAGCCATTCACTTAGTTTTTCTAATTCTGGATGATTTTTTTTTAATGCAATTTCAAAATAAGAACCTTTTGGTACTTCATAGAATTCATTTTCATTAAAAACTGCAATTTCTCCTCGCTTAATGTTAATTATACCTCGACTACTTTTAAATTTTATAATGTCCAAAGCAGCGATTATTCTAGTACCAATATTTGGAGTATTTGATGACGAAAATAGTGCTCCATCACGAACAACTTTAAAATAAAGGTTATCAATCGCAATCGAATCTTTAATTTCAATGGGGTATTTACCAATCTTTAAATTAAAAATCGAATGACTATTTGCGACAGCTAAATTTACCGTTAACGCAAACAAAAAAATATAAAAAACTTTTATTTTCATATTAAACAATTAATTAGAAACACATCGAAAACCTAGGTGTTCCATTGAAGAATCGGCAGAACTTTTCATTCTGGCGGATACTCGATAACCACTACAATACGACTCATTACATAAAAAAGATCCGCCCCTCATCACTCTCTTTTCCACCAAAGGCTCATCTGGATCATAACTTTTTATAGGACCTTTTGGATTTATTGCTAATTTAATATTATTAAATGCTTCATAGGCTTTATAATTGTATTTATCTGCACACCATTCCCAAACATTTCCCGCCATATCATACAATCCATAACCATTTGCTGAAAATGATTTTACAGGGGATGAACCAATATATCCGTCACTAACTTCATTTTTGTAAGGGAAATTACCCTGGAAATAATTACAATAAAATTTAATTTCATCTACTTTTTCATTTCCCCAAGTATAAACATTTTTGATTAATCCTCCCCTAGCCGCAAATTCCCATTCCGCCTCTGTTGGCAAACGTTTACCTGCCCATTTACAATACGCATTTGCATCGTCCCAACTTATATGAACTACGGGGAAATTATCTTTACCTTTAATATCACTATCTTTTCCTTGCGGATGTCTCCAATTGGCACCATGAGACCAATTCCACCATTGGCTATAATCTTGCAAACTCACTTCACCACTCGTTGGCACAAAAACCAAAGAGGCTGCTTTTAAAGTTTCCGCATCAGGCTTTGGAGTATCTGAAGGCAATTGTTTTTTTAATTCCTCCCAATTAATATCTTTTTCTGCTGTGGTGACATAACCTGTAGCAGCAACAAATTTGGCAAATTGAGCATTGGTAACTTCAGTAATATCCATGAAAAAACCATTCAATTTTACTTGGTGTTTTGGAAATTCATCTTGACGCGCTTGGTCATTATCACCGCCCATACTGAAGGTACCGCCAGGAATCCAAACCATGCCTTCATGATTTTTTAAAGTTAATTTCGATGTGCTTTTTGATTGAACTTTTTTTAATCCATAACGACTCGGAATTTTTGCAGTACAACAAGATTTAACAGTATCTTTAATTTGAAATAAATCAACTGTATTTTTTGCTTGAATCTCAAACCCAAAAACCATAAAAAAAAGTACTATTTTATACATTTTATTTAAATATTTTTTATCCAACTTACCCCAACATTTTTCTTTTTCAAAATCCAATTTAGATTGAATATAGTAATTTCTGAATTATTTAATTTAATATTATGAATTAAAAGCCTTTGGTTAATTTCAGTCAAAACTGAAGGATCGCAATTGGACTTCACTTCATAAAAATTATTATTAAATGGAATCTGCTTTAAATCTATTAATGAAAATCCTGGTTCATTCGTTTTACCATTAGTAAAAAAATTTTCTTTAATGGTAAATGTAGCATTCAAATCGGATAATTCAAAGGGGGAATCATTAATGCCAATAGAATTTATGATTGTATTTCCAACTACAATTACATTTTTTGGTGCTACAATAGGCGTTTTCACATCTTTATTGGAAATGCCCAATTTAATTGTTGGACCATATGAATTTACAACAGTATTATAAGCTACAACAGCGTTATCAGAGGGGTAATAACCATTTAATGGGGAATCTACCAATCCATCCATAATTGAAATTGGAAATTTTGAATTCCCTTTTCCTCCTTCAATATTCTCCAAATAATTATTAAAAACAGTATTATTAGGGTTTATAATTCTGATTCCACCACTTCTGTTTCTCCCTGATTTTCCATTGAAATAATTTCCGTATACAAAACATTTTTGTCCATGTCTAATTACCAACGCGCCATCATTTCCAATAAACGTATTGAACCTATAGATGTTATTCCAACTTTTATTGCTTATAATTTCAGCTTCAATTCTCTCGTCTTCAAAATAATTGTATTCAACCAAATTAAACCCATGAGAAAAAGAAGTAGTACTCGTTCCTACCCGTATTTGCTCTCCACCGTTTGAAGAAAAGGTTCGGTATCCAAAATAATTATGATGAATATGGTGAAAAGTGGACGGAGCAACATCGCTGCCAGGGACATACCCTTTTTCTTGTTTGTATTCTATAACCAATGTTGGCCCTGCATTTAATTTACCTTCAAAAGTACAATTATTGATTTCATTATGGGTCCCAACTAAGTTGACAAAATAATTTTTTTTATCACTTTCCTCAGTTAATGAATAATCAATAATGGCGCAATTTGTTAATCGGCAATGATTTGCTTCACCATTTGTTTTTTTAACTCTGGATTTAAAATCAATTACATTTTGATTTGTTTCTAATGTGCAATTTCCTTTAAAAAGCAGACCTTCTACCACAAGATAATTACCACCTATAAATAATTGGGAGTTTCCAGAGAAAATAACTTTACCTGCCGATTGGGCTTTTAAAAAAATTGGTTGTTCAGAAGTACCATTAATTTGGGGAGTAAAATCAATTTTAACATCTGAATAATTACCCTCCTTCCAAATAATAACATCACCGGGATTGACTTTTTTTAATGCAAGTTCAAAGTCGTTTTTTGATTCAATTAAATATTCAGTTGCTTTCACTTGAAAAGTAAAAACTATAGAGAGAAGTAAGAAAAAAATCGAATTTTTCATTAAATTATTTTACTTGAGTTGCTAAGAATTTTAGCATTTTTGATTTTAAATCTTTTGCAACCGATTTATACTCTTTTGCATCAATAACGTTTACTGTTTCATTAGGATCTTTTTGATAATCGTACAATTCAGTACCAACAACTAAATCAGCGCTATAAGGCTTGTTACTTCTAAAATCGTTGGTTAACCAAATCGTGTAACGGTATCTAGTATCTCTCAGGGAATAGCCCATAACTTTTGATGAAGCATAACCTTGACGCTCTGTTTCAGATCCATTTCCACTTCGAGGGTACTGACTAATAGAAAAATCTTTTACTGATTTTGCCGATTTGTTAATTATAGGTAATAAACTTTTTCCATCTAATGTCTCAGGGATTTTTACCCCTGCTGCATCACATAATGTTGGGAATATATCAACAAATTCAGATGGTGAGCTTGTTATTGAGGGTGCATTCCCAGGAACTGAAATGATCATTGGGGTTCGAGTTGCTTGTTCAAAATTTGAATGTTTACACCAAAGGTTATGATCTCCTAGATGCCAACCATGATCTCCCCAAAGTACAATTATGGTATTTTTAGTCAAACCTAATTCATCTAATTTATCCAATAACTTTCCAACTTGAGCATCAGTGTAGGATACCGCTGCGAAATACCCATGAATTAATTCTTGTTGCTTGTCAAGTGGTAATGTTAATCCGAAATCTTTTTGATCTGTAAATGAAACTAATGGTGGGATATCAGAATATCCGCGCATTTCTCCCGAATTATGAAAAGCAACGTCTACACTATTTTTAGCTTTATCTTGAAAAGGAGCTATAATCATATCTTCTCTTTTGTACAAATCCCAATATTTTTTTGGAGATACAAAAGGCAAATGCGGTTTTGAAAACCCAACAGCAAAGAAAAATGGTTTAGGATCTGACTTTAATTTTTCTAGAATTTCTAAAGCTCTTGATGCATTTGCACCATCATTATAGGCATTATCTGGAACTTCCGCACATTCTGATGAAGGTTTTACATATTTAGATACATAGTCATCCAATTCTTTATCTGTCAATCCTTTTTCTTTCCCTTCATTAGTATATTTTATTGCTAACTCTTTTGTTAAAGGCAATTGATAAGCACCCAAAACTGGCATTCCTGTTTCTTTTGCATAATAACGTTCTTCCGTTTTAAAATAATTGTAATAAGGAATGCTCCAAGAAGGGGCATCCATTTTTTTGTCCACACAACGTGAGTCGTATATTTTTCCAATTCCTTGAGTCGAATAACCTTGGGAAATTAAATATTGTGGTAAACTTACTATATCTGGGTTGATGTCACGCATTTTTGTTTTTAAGTCCCAAACTTTAGTATAATCGGGTCTTTTACCGGTCATTAAACTCGCTCTTGTAGGACCACAAACCGCTTGTTGACAATAATTACTCATAAAAACAGTACCCATTTTTGCCAAACGATCAATGTTTGGTGTTTTTATTTGAGTATTTCCATAACAACCCAAGATCGGTTTTAAATCATCAATACCTATGAATAAAATATTAGGTTTTGTTTTTTGCTGTGCAGAAACATTTGAAAGGAAAAGTGCTGCAAAAACTATTATTGCTACTTTAAAAATCTTGAAGTTATTTTTCATAATACTAATTTAAAATAAAATATCAATTTTAGCACAAGGTATATTTCTAAAATCAATTTGTTTTTGAGTAATTACTGAACGATTAATTTATATGTTTTTGAAAATTTGACAGATTGAATTTTTACAAAATAAATACCTGAATTTAAACCATTAATTTCAATAGTATTGCTGTTAGTTAATTCATTTTGAGTTACATTTTGCTTCTTTACAATCTGACTGTTTGTATTCACAATAGTAATCTCGCTGTCCTCAGTATAATTAGTTGGAAATTGAATGTTAAAATTGTTTTTTGTTGGATTTGGATGTAGGGTAACATGATAATCAATTTCGAAATTTTCAGTTGCTAATGTTGACAAATAGGAAGGTCCAACATCTGCTAAATTCAGTGGACGATTTATAACTGTTCCAGTAGTGTATTCTTCACATCCAACATCTTTTAAGGAAACTGAAGTAGGTCTTGGTCTACCTGCAATATCAAATAACAAACCTGGATCATCATTAAGATTCGTAATATCCAAAATCGCAGGGTAACTTGCATTTGCATTATTTACTGGGCTATTAGCTGTTAAACCGAAGTATCCGTTTGTGTTGAGTGCTAAAAAAGGATTCGTATTGGTCATTCCTGAAGGAATAGAAATTCCAACATTACCTTGATAAATATTACCCGCCCAAGTAATTCCGTTATTTGAATTTGAAAATAAGTTTCCAGATGCTTTTCTAAAAATATTATTTGCCCAAGTATTGCTTGTTGGTCCATTACCACCTAGGTCCATATCGCCACAATTATAAAAAGTATTGTGAATAAAGTTAATATTACTAAGATTCAATGTTCTTGGAGAAGCCGTAGTTGGAGGAACTAATGGAGCAACATAAACATAGGTAATGGCATCGGCTGAACTTCCAACACCTGAATTTTCAAAATAATTATTATAACAATAAATGTTATTTGCTTCTTTAACCCTTATTCCACCTGCATTAATAAAGAAATTGCTATAGGCAACATTATTATCACCATTTCTAAAACATAACATTGCATTTTGCTGATTAGTGAAAGTGCAATAACGAACTATATTTTCTTGGCATTTAATAGAAACGGTTTCACTATCTCCAAGTCCAGTATTATTGAAATAACAATATTCAACAATAGTTCTAGATTTATTTAAATATTCGGCACCTAAACCTATTCTCACTGGTTCATTTCCGTTATCACCACCCAATCCATAATAATTTTGAAACGAGCAATAACTTATTTTATGATATCCAGGAACGTTTGAAGAAGTTGAAATTTGAATGGTACATCCAATAACTGCATCAGCTGGTTTTTTCTCCATATTGCAATACGTAATTTCGTTATATTGTGTTCCAGCTTTAATTTCAATGTATTTTTTAGCGTAATAATTACTAAAATTCAAATGTGTTAATTTATTCCGATTACCATAAACCTCAATTAAATAAGCTGAACCTATATCACCTTGAGTAAATTGGAAACCACTAAATGTGATATTATTCCCATAAATATTAATATCTCCATATGAATTTAAAAAAACACCGCCAGGAGTTTGTGAGATAATAGAAATATTGCTATTATTTATATCTAAAATTACATTAGTATAAGTTCCATTTGCCAAAACAATTATATCACCTGAAGCTGAATTATTACAAGCCGTCTGTAAAGCATTTATTGAATTTACATTTATAGTAGCTGCATTAGTAGAAAATAAACTTGCTAAGTTGAATACTATAAAAGCAATAATAGTTTGATATTTAATATTTAATAGTAGTTTCATATTGCAATATTATTTTATTTCTTTATGAATTTAATAGTTCTAGGAATTGAATTATTGATAATTTCGGCAAAATAAATCCCTGAACTTAAGTTAGTTACTTCAAAGCTAAGTTCAAAATTATCATTAGTAAAATTGATTGAATTGATTTGTTTAACAATAATTTGACCGCTACTATTTACTATTGAAATAGTACAATTTTTATCAAATGGTTGATTGGCATGTATTAGCACATGGGAACTTACAGGATTGGGGCTCAAAATCATTGAAAATCCAACGTTATTATTCTGAAATTGATTATTATCTAATCGAGCAAGTCGGTCATTTAATTGTGCTAAATACAAACTAGGAATTGCTATAATACGAGTTCCTAATGATTGAATAATTCCTAATGGTTCCGTGGTAGCATCTCCTAAACCGGTTACATCAGGACATATACAACCAATTGCCCAATTAATAGAATCACCGGGTGGATCTTGGATTACCATTCTATTGGCAGTACAATTCCAAAACATGATTTGGCCACCTGACCATCCGTGGCCGCTCCCCATAACCAATCTATTTTGAACATCCATACTTCCATTACCTGTTAAATTGTCAAATAAAATCCCGGTTGACCAACGATGGTGAGGTCCAATATCACTTTGTTGAAGGATTGCTGTACTATTATAAAACACATTGGGACCACATGTTCTACTACCGTTTACATAATCATGTCGTCCATTTCTTGTAATACAATTTTGAACCAAGCAACGCTGCCCATCAACATTAAATGAATAACGACGACCACCATCAATAATTGATTTTGGATCGTACATTTTACAGGCATCAACGGTAATGAAACTAGCATCAGAATTGATATGTACTGCTGAATATCCGAAATAATAAACTTCTAAATTTTTAGCCCATGCATTGTATATATTATCAAAAGCTACCGCTTCCCAACCATGATTTTCGTCTGTTGAAGAGGTATAGGTAGAGGAAATTCTCATGTTTTCGATGCCACAGTTATTTATTCTATTATCGGTAAATTTCACCAATTCGCCCGTAGAATAAACTGGATCAATGATATCCATTATTGGGGCATCCAAAGTAATCACATTGCCATTTATATTGTCAATTTTTCTTTCAGAATCCATATCATAGGCACTTGCGGTCCAATTTACCGCTAAAGGATCAATATTAGACAATAAATTCATCCCTAGCAGATTTATCCAAGCATCATTTGGAATTCTATGAACATAAACTTTATCACCTCTGGCAAATGTGTGACCAGAAGCAACGGTAATTTGTTTTTTACCAATTGCTACATACGGATCTGTAATAGCTTTTCTAGTTGAACTTGAAGAGATATAAGAAGTTCCTGAAGTTCCCAAAAAGTTAATTAGTGTATGCTGAGCTGTTTTAGTAGCAATAAAATTAGTGCCAGTTCCATTAAATCCAACTCCACGCAGAACAATTCCGCTTGCTGAAATAGTAATGGTGTTACTAATATTATAGGTTCCCGCAGTAAATAAAATTGTTCCACGATAGCCACCGGCATCAACAGGCATTGCGGCCACTTGGTTAATCGCGTTTTGAACGTTGGTAAAATTATCACCAGCAACAGGATTTACAGTTAACACCACTCCAATTGTAGGTGTTGGTGCTTCTCCATTCATAAAACCCACTCCACTAAAATCTGGAATTACATTGCCCCTACTATCTGGAGTGTATATTAAATTTCCATTGGATCCCATGGAAACCAAACTTGAGGTTTGAGCATTAATTAAACCTTGTAATAAAACAATTAAAATAAGTAGAAAATATATTCTTGATTTATTCATTTTATACAAGTTAATATTATTATTTTTTTGCCAATTCACTTTTAAAATAAGCTAACATTTTAGCTTTCATCTCTATAGAAATGGAAGTATAATTTTTATCATTCACCACGTTTATTTTTTCCAAAGGATCGTTTACATAATCATACATTTCTGATGCATAAACTTGAGATTCGTTGAATGGTTGCTTGCTTGTAAAATTATTCATCCAAATAGTGTATCTGAATTTATCGGTTCTCAAACTATAACCCATCATTTTAGAATCGGTATATCCTTTTTTTATCATTTCCAATTTCTTTAATTTTCTAGGATATTGACTAATGGAGTAATCATTCACTTTTGCACTATTGTTTACCATCAATGGCCTCAAACTAATACCATCTAATTTACTTGGAATAGGTACACCTGCTAAATCACAAATAGTTGGAAATACGTCAACAAATTCAGTTAAGGAATTCGTTTTCCCTGATTTAATACCTGGTCCTGCAATAATTAATGGAGCCCTAGTTGCTTCTTCAAAATTAGTATGTTTGTGCCATAAATCATGATCTCCTAAATGCCATCCGTGATCCCCCCAAAGAACAATTATAGTATTGTTTAAAGTACCAAGAGATTCTAATGTGTTCAACAAAACTCCGACTTGCGCATCCAAATAAGAGACTGCGGCATAATAACCGTGAATTAACTCTTTTTGTTTTTCAAGTTTCAAACCGATTCGAAGAGAATCTGCAGGTAACGTTGCAAAATCTGGAATGTCTAAATAATTTCGTAATTCACCCGATTGATGATAGGCAATTAAAGGACCATTTTTTGAATGTTCTTGAAAAGTGGCAATTGGCATTTCTTCTCTTTGATATAAATCCCAATATTTTTTTGGAGATACAAAAGGTAAATGAGGTTTAGAAAATCCTACCGCCATAAAAAACGGCTTATTACCTTTAGAAAGTTTTATAATTTGTTCTTTTGCTAACAAAGCATTAACACCATCTTGGTAAGCATTGTCTGGTACATCAATACATTCAACTGAAGGACCTTTGATACTTTTAGGATTCTCATCATTTGAAGCCAAATCTTTATTTTGTTTTTTTCTCTCGGCAATGATTTCAGGAGTCATTCTCGCTTTTGTCTCGGGTAATTGGTATTGACCATTTGCAGGAGAACCTAAACCAGTTGGAAAATCAGATTCTTTAGATTTTAAATATGGAATACTCCAAGAAACTGGATCCACCCCGCTAATTGCACTTGATGGATGGTATATTTTTCCAATTCCTGAGGTTTCATAACCTTGAGTAATTAAGTATTGTGGCAACGTTACTAAATTCGGATTCACATCTCGCATTTGGGTTGTTAAATTCCAAACCTGAGTCACATCAGGACGAGTTCCCGTCATAATACTTGCTCTAGTAGGTCCGCAAATTGCTTGTTGGCAATAATTTTTATTAAATACAGTTGAAATTTTTGCTAATTTATCAATGTTTGGAGTCTTTACTAAAGTGTTTCCATAACAACCTAAAATAGGCTTTAAATCATCAACAGCAATGAATAAAATATTAGGTTTATTATCCATTTTCTTTTGTGCTGTTATTCCATTTGAAATAACCAAAAAACAAAAGACAGGAAGTATTTTTAGAAATTTTGTATTCATAATATTAAATAATTATTTAGAAACTTTTGATTTAAAATAGTCAATCATTTTTTTATCCAAATTAGCAGCAACAGAAGCATAATTTTTATCATAAGCTACATTTACTTTCTCTAAGGGATCGTTAGTATAATCATATAATTCTAAAGTGTAAACTTTATCTGCACTATAGGGTTGGTCGCTTGTAAAATTCTTCATCCAAACAGTGTAACGATATTGTTCTGTTCGCATTGAATATCCCATTAATTTTCCTTTACCCTCTTCTTTTTTAATGTCCCCTTTAGGCATTTTTCTAGGATATTGACTCATCGCAAACTCCTTAACTGAAACTTTATTATTTTTCATTACCGGAACTAAGCTTTTACCATCTAAATTTGCCGGAACTTTTCCTCCAGATAATTCGCAAAGTGTTGGAAAAATATCAACAAATTCAGTCATAGATTTGCTTTGTCCTGGTTTTAACCCGGGAGCAGCAATAATTAAAGGGGCTTTGGTAGCCTGCTCATAATTGGTGTGTTTTCCCCACATATCATGATCTCCTAGATGCCACCCGTGATCACCCCATAAAACAATAATGGTGTTTTTTAAGGTACCCAATTTTTCTAATGTGTTCAATAATATTCCAACTTGAGCGTCAGTATATGAGACTGCAGCATAATAGGCATGTAGAAGTTCTTTTTGTTTATCAATAGCTAATTTAAATTCGTTATTGTCATTTTTATCAAATTTAGCAAATTCTTTAACCCCTGTATAATTAGTCAATTCCCCTGGATATTGATACGAAAATGCCTGGCTATTTAAAGCATGATCTTGAAATTCTGCAACTGGCATATCTTCTCGATTATATAAATCCCAATATTTTTTTGGAGATACAAACGGAAGGTGTGGTTTATGAAAACCTACCGCCATAAAAAACGGTTTATTCTCTTTCGATAATTTCATTATTTGCTTTTCAGCAATTAAAGCACTTACCCCATCTTCATAAGCGTTATCTGGTAAATCTAGACATTCAAAAGCAGGACCTCTAGCGCTTCCTCCATCTTCATCTAAGTCTTCTTTATTCGATTTCTTTTTTCCTTTTACATCATTGTTAGCAGCATCTTCAGTAACTTGAAGCGCTTTTAATTCAGGAGATTGATAATGTTTTTTTACTGGAGCTCCGTTAGCATAATCAGAATCTTTTGCGAAAAAGAAGGGTACCGACCATGATTGTGGATCTACTTTTTTATCTACACAACTAGGATGAAATATTTTACCAACACCAGAAGTAGTATATCCTTGACTCATAAAATACTGAGGAAGAGTAACAATATCAGGATTCATGTCACGCATTTTCGTTTTTAAATCACGTATTTTTGTGTAATCTGGGCGCATTCCTGTAAGTAAACTTGCACGTGTTGGTCCGCAAACCGCTTGTTGGCAATAATTATTGAGGAACACAGTTCCCATTTTAGCCAATCTATCAATATTTGGAGTTTTTACCAATGTGTTTCCATAACAACCTAACAAAGGCTTCAAGTCATCAACGGCGATAAAAAGTACGTTTGGTTTTGTTTTATCTTGAGCGAATAAAGTAGAAAATGATAATAAACCTAAAAGTGAAGCTGCGATTAATTTTTTCATTATTATGTATAATTTAATATTTGTTTTTTTAGACTTAAAGAATTGAATTTAGTTTAACGACTATTTATTTTAACACCCATAAAATAGGATTTCGAACGGGCATATTCCTTACAATTTCAGGAGTAGTATAATTGGCGTTAAGCGATTTCCACAATTCTATGTATTTTTTGTTTTTAAAAACCAAACCTCCGAAAAGTAAATTGGATTGTCGAACGGGCCATTCGTCCCAATACATTACATCGTGTTGGTATTTCCAAAGTGATTTATTTTCTATGAAAGGAAACATGAATTTTATACCCAATTCAATGTTTTTTCCATCGCTGGTAGTATAGGTAAAGAGATTGTCTTTTTTTGTAGATAATAGCTGACAAATACTAGTCATCGCATCCAAATTAAATAACGAATAACCATATGGTTTTGTTCTTTTTAATTCCAATGGAAAACTACCGTCTTTTTCCATTTGATTGGGTAATAGCGTATTTTTATAAAAATTTCTACAGAAAACCATTGTATTTTCATCACCTATTAAATTGGCAAAAGCAGCAACTTGCATCGTCCAACAAACGCTATGATTATTGCCATTATCGCGTTCTGCAATTCCGTATTCATGAGTGGTAATCCAGTTTAAATAATTGGTAAACCATTGAATAATTAAATTATATTCTGAAGTTGAAAGAGCAGACGAATCTTGAATTGCTTGTATTGCCTTAGTCACTTCAACCAAATGAACGGTATCTATAATTCCAATTCCTCTTCCAGTAGCCACGCCTTTTATAGCTTGGGCATAAAGCAAATTGGGATTCATTTTAGTTTCTTCATTTACGAACCAAGCTTTTAAATGTTCTGCTAATTTTTGTGCGTATTTTTTATCCTTTGTTAGAACATAGGCTGAAGCCAAAACACCTGATAACTGACTAAAATGAATTAATGCTTCGCGATGTTCAGTAAAATTTGCTGGATTGGTCAAGCCATCTTTACGAATATAAGGACCGTTTGGATTTTTTTCATCCGGCCACCAATAATCTCCTTCAGAATAAAAGTCGTGTTTGTTTCCTGTACTTCTTTCGCAAAATGAAGAGGTAATGGTTTTAGGTGTTTCTGCTATATAAATAGTGGCATTTTCAAGTTCACGGCTTCTTTCAATTTCATTTAAATTAAAAGCCATTTTCATATTGGAGCAACTCAGCAATGAGGCCCATGAAAATAATATTAAAACTTTTATACTGCTATTTTTCATTTGAAGGAATTAAAAAACTCAATTATTTTTTAAACTTTAAATATTCCCCTTTGAAATTCTGATTTAGAATATTCATTTCTATAAATTCTCCTTTGGAATTGGGAACTACCTCGATGGCTGCTTTTCCATTTGACATTTTTATAGATTCACTTCCTGTTGGGGTTCCTTGATTTTTCATCGTTGTACCACCGGACAAACATTGAAAATAAACACGGTCTTCATAATCAAGACAACGCATGTTATTTTTATCAACTGCAATTGCAGTAACCAAATAATTGCCATTCTTCATTTTCTCAGCAGATAACTTCAGTCCATCAGCAGCTCCATTTTTAACATATCTATAATTAACATCGATAGTATCATTTACTTTTTTACCATCTTTGGCAATACCAACAGCTATAAAATTATTTTTACCATCAGCAAAATTTACTTCCCATGTTAATCCACATGCAGGATAAGCAGTAATGTCACGATTTTTAATCCCAAGTGAAACTCCGTTTAAAAATAACTCCACCTTAGGGCAATTGCTATAAACACAAATTGTTCTTGGAGTATTTTTAGGCCCTTGACGATCAGTCCAAGTATGCGATTCTATATAAGTAAATGGTTTTTCACTCCAATAACTTTTAAAAACATAATAAGCATCTTTAGGATTTCCATTTCTATCTACCAATCCTTTCTGATTCATATAAGGGATATCATCTTCCGGACGCAATGGTGTTGCAAAATCTTTATAAGCCCATTGCATGTTACCAACAAATGTTGGGTCATTTTCAGAAATATGTAAGTGCCAATCAAATAAATCAACAATATAATTTTCACTCCAATCCCCTATTTGAGCAATATTAGCCACTTTAGTTTGAACTATAGCTTCTTCCCAACCTTCGGTTTTTATTACTCCTTCTCCATTAATTGGGTTTTCAGAATGTCTTCCTACCTGACTGTCGCCACCATATTCTGCATGGATAAAGTGTTTATAATCCAATTTATATTTGTCTACTGCTTTTTTATAGCTTTTATAGCTTCCTGAATACCAACCCGAC
This sequence comes from Bacteroidota bacterium, assembly GCA_947460615.1. Classification (GTDB taxonomy): domain Bacteria; phylum Bacteroidota; class Bacteroidia; order Flavobacteriales; family Flavobacteriaceae; genus Flavobacterium. The sequence continues at coordinate 14,127 of CANHHG010000007.1, read as the reverse complement.
CAAATAGATGGTGAGAAAACGTCAACAATTTTAGAACCTTCTTCATATTTTCGAATCACCGTTTTTCGAGTTGGATCTAATTTGTGAGCCATGTCATTCAATTCTTTCAAAAACGAAGTCATTTTTGCAGTATTATCTCCATCAGGGAAATCAGGCAACCAACCCATTTCATTTCCTAAAGACCATAAAATTATTGAAGGGTGATTGTAATTTTGATTGATCATTTCAACCAACATATTTTTAGAATTAGTTTGCCATTCTGCATTACCAATTCCACCTCGACACCAAGGTAATTCGTCCCAGACTAACAATCCTAACTCATCACAAGCTTTATAAACCTCAGGATCTTGAGGATAATGTGCCAATCTAACAAAATTAGCTCCCATTTCTTTAATCGATTCAAAATCTTTTCGGTGCTGCTCATTTGACATTGCTGCTCCTACTCCAGCCAGCTCTTCATGACGATGTGTACCACGAATTAATACTCTTTTTCCATTCAGATAAAATGGACCATTGTCTTTAAACTCATACCATCGAAAACCAACTTTATCTTCAACCTTGTCTTTTTGAATTCCTTTTTCCAATAACGAAACTGATATTGAGTATAAATTTGGTTGATTAACATCCCATAATTCAGGATTTTTAATTTCATTAAAATCGATTGTGGTTGTTTCGCCCGTAATTTTTACTTTTTTTGTAGCAACAACTTTTCCTTTTGGATTGGTTAATTGAGCAGAATATTCAAAATCAGAAAAATTACTTACGTTTTTTGCAGTAGCAACTACGGATAAAGTAGCCTTTTTTTCAGATACTTTTGGAGTCGTAATTTTAATATTATCAATATTGGTTTTTGACATAGATAGTAACCAAACATCTCTAGTAATACCTCCAAATATGATGAAATCACTTTTTTGAGATGGGATGACTTCAATGTTATAACTATTGTCAACACGAACCAAAACTTCATTATTTCCTTCATGTATAAAATTGGTAATATCAAATGTAAAACCGATGTAACCTCCAATATGCTCTCCTACTTGTTTACCATTGACGTAAACATTTGTAGTAATATTAGCTCCTTCAAAATATAATTTATAAAATTTGTTCGAATCGATAGTTGCAATTGCGAGATTTTTTTTAAACCAACTAGCACTGCGTCTATAACCCGGTTGATCATCAGTTGCATCTTCTTTATTCCAAGTGTAGGGCAAGTTTAAAGTAACCCAATTAGAAGATGCATTTGCTTCTGAAATACTTTTAGTATCATTTTCAAGGTAGTTCCACCCCAAATTGATATTGGTTTTTGATCTTTCTAAATTTTGAGATTGAATAACTGAAAAACTAAATAAAAAGAAAAACGCTATTACGTTAAGTCGGTTTTGTAAAAAAATAAATTTCATAAATAGTTATAGAGATTGTTTTCTAATAATTGCTTCTAAAAAATAGTAATCGGCATAATTTATTGGTTGATCAATTTCATCTTTTTTAGGCCAATTTCCAGTACTATGATCCAATAAAAATGGAACTTTAACAGAATTATTAAGCAGATATTTATCAGAACTTAGTGAATTTATAACCTTATTTGAGTAATCAAGATAGGTTTTATCTTTTGTGAAACGATACAATTCGATTAATGCTGATGCCATCACCGCCGCTGAAGATGCATCACGAGGGGCATTAGGAATACTAGGATCTTTTAAATCCCAATAGGGAATTCCATCTTCTGGCATGTTTTTATTTTTTATAAAATATTTTGCCGTAGCCTCAGCTCGTTTCAAATATTCCTTGTTTTTGGTATATCGATAGCACATTGTAAAACCATAAACTGCCCAAGAATGTCCCCTAGCCCAAGTTGACTCATCATTAAAGCCTTGAAAAGTAGCTTTCTTTCTGACTTCATTTGAAATAGTGTCATAATCAACTACGTGATAACAGCTGTTGTCTTTTCTAAAATGATTTTTAAGTGTAGTAGTTGCATGTTGGATCGCAATGTTTTTAAAAGTAGGATCTCCAGAAATTATTGATGCCTCAAAAAGCAATTCGAGATTCAACATATTATCAATAATAACAGGATAATCAAACAGTTCTCTGCTGTGATCCCAAGATCTAATTGCACCAATTTTAGAATTGAATCTGGTTATAAGTGTTTGAGCGCTTTTAACGATGATTTTCTCATACTTTTCATTATTTTCAATGACTAAACCTTTTCCGAAACTACAGTATACTTTGAAACCCATATCGTGAGTGGTTCCGTTGAATTTTTCTTTTTCAATAAATGCGTTCCAAACTGCGGCTTTTTCTTTGTATCTCACATCACCCGTTAGTTTATATATTTGCCAAAGGGTACCTGGAAAAAAACCACTAGTCCAATCTTTTGATTTTATTTTTTTGAAAACTCCAGTCGAAATATTCATACTTCTAGGAATAGCTAGAGAATCTACCGGGTAATCCAATAGGTAGCTAAATCTTGAACTGATGTTTTTATTTAAAGTTTTATCATAGGGTTTGTTTTGACCAAATGAATTGTGATTCATTGATAAAACCAAACTGACAAATAAAACGATACTCAATTTCTTCATTTTTAATCTTCAAATTATTAGAAAATACGATTGCAAGAATCATAATTCAATTAGGAATCCATAAATCCTAATTTATTCTACAAATATAAAATGAGATTAGATTTCAATAATACAAAATAGGGTATTCAAAAATCCAAAATGAAAATAAAAGGAATGTTATTGGCCTGTTTTAGAGTCGTTAGAGAACTTACTTTGATATTGCGAAGGGGTTTCTCCGAATTTCTTTTGAAAGCATTTGCTAAAATATTTAGGATTGTTAAACCCTACTTTATAGCTTATTTGAGAGATGTTAATTTTATTTTGCTCCAATAATTGAGCAGCCCTTTTCATTCTTATTTCATGAATAAATTCGTTAGGTGTGAAATTAGACCACGCTTTAATTTTTGTAAATAGCATGGTTCTACTCACTCCCAATTCTGCGCAAAAGAAGGGAATATCAAATTGTTCATTGGAAATATTGTCTTCCACAACTTTAAATGCTTTCTTTAATAATTGTTCGTCAAGCGAAGAAACAGCAATTTCGCTTGGGGTAAAACTATCTGAAGAAGAAAATTTTGCCTTTAGTCTTTGTTTGGAAGCCAATAAATTCTTGATTCGCAACTTAAACTCGGTTAAATCAAAAGGTTTACTAATGTAATCATCAGCGCCACTTTCCAGACCTTCAATTTTATAAATCAACGAGGATCTAGAAGTTAATAATATTACTGGAATATGACTTGTCTTTATATTTTCTTTGATTTTGGCACACAATTCTGTTCCAACCATTTCTGGCATAATTACATCACTAATGATTAAGTCTGGAATAAATTTAAGGGCTTTTTTAAGTCCAATTTCACCATTTTCTGCAACAATTACATTGTACTCTTTTTTAAGAAGGTTTTTCATGAAAGAGCGAAGCACTTTATGATCTTCCACAATTAAAACCGTTAATTTATCTTCGCTTACTTCAAAATCACTTATATCCTCCTGATCAATGTTTTGAGTTTTTTCAAGTTGGGCTTCATATTGGGCTACGTCATCACTAATTTTGAAGTCTTTTATTATCTCATTTTCGGAAAGATGACTTTTTCCTGTTTTCATAACCACCTTAAAAACTACTCCCTTTGTGGGTTTATTGACCACACTGATAATTCCTTTGTGAAGATTAATAATATTTTTAACAATGGATAAACCTATTCCCGTTCCTTTATTGTAATTGGCTTGGACTTCATTATTAGTTGGTATTTCAAAAAATAAATCAAAAATTTTGTCAACGTATTCTTTCGCTATTCCAATACCATTATCATCAACTTCAATAATGACTTGATTTTTTTCTTTTCTTATTCTAACAATAATTTCTCCTCCTTTTGGAGTATATCTGAAAGCATTTGAAATTAAATTATAGAAAACACGCTCCAATTTCAATCGATCAAAATAAACTAATACTTCATCATCTGAAGATTCAAAAGTATATTTATACTCACCATCCTTAGCATATTCTGTAAAGGATAAAAAGATTTCTTTGATATATTTAACCAGGTTTCCTTCTGCAGCTTCTAGTGTAAATTGATTGGTTTCGTATTTTCTAAAATCCATCAACCTATTTATTAATTTAAGCAGATGATTAGCACTACTTTCAATAACAAGTAGTTTTTTATACATTTCATTTGTTCCGTTATAATTTAACAAGATTTGCTGTAATGGTCCTAAAATTAGAGTCAATGGGGTTCTAAATTCGTGAGAGATATTGGTAAAAAATTGAAGCTTGGCGTTATTATCCTCTTTACTTCTTTCGTTTTCTCGGTATTCTAAAAGTAATTCTTGGCGTAATTTTTCTTTCGATTTCACAATCCAAACAAATCCATATAAAGAAGCCCAAATTAACATTAAATAAATACAAATTGCCCACCAACTTTTCCAGGGTGCTGGCTTTACAACAATTTCTAATGTAGTAGGTGTTTCATTCCAAATTCCATCATTATTAGCACCCTTAACTTCAAATATATAAGTTCCCGAATTTTGAATTGTAAATGTTGCAAATGTACTAGATGTTGTGGTCCACTCATTATTCAATCCCACTAAACGATACGAATATTTGTTATTAGGAGAATTAATAAAGTTTGGAGTAGCAAAATTAATAGTGAAATTGGCTTTGTCGTAACTTAAAGTTAGTGTTTTGGTATACGCAATTGATTTTTCTAGTAGGTCGTTTTCATTGGCAACATTAATTGATTTATTTGCGATTTTAAAATCGGTCAATATTACTTGGGGAGAATATTTATTAACAGGTAATTTCTTAGTATTAAAGTAGGTAATTCCCGAAGGTCCGCCATAATAGAATTTATTATTACCTAGTTTTAGAAATGCATTATCGTTGAATTCATTACTGACTAAACCTTCTTTTTGATCATAAATAAAGCTGATTTTAGATTTTAAATTGTATTTGATAATTCCAAAATTAGAACTCATCCAAAGATTATTAGAATCATCTTCTGAAAGTGAATGAATTGAAGTGACCTCAAAATCATCTTTTTTAATGTTGATTTTATTAAAATTAAAACCATTGTAAACGTAAAGACCTTTCGCTTTAGTGCCAACCCAAATAGTACCCGATTTATCTTGATAAAGCGACAAAATATCATCTCCCGAAAGTAATTTATTATCGAAGAAATAATGTTTAATTGGGTAGCTATTATTATCAAAATCATTAAGATTAATAACGTTTAATCCACTTTGAGTACCAATCCATAGATTGTCTTTTTTATCAATTAGCAAAGTTCTAATGCGATTGTTGGTTAAAAAATTATCGTAATAATTATCATTTCCTATCATTTGATAGGTTTTAGAATTACAGTCGTAACGAATCAAACCTTTTCCGAAAGTTCCAATCCATAATACTCCTTCTTTACGGCCTTTTTTAATTACATAAACTCCTGATAATTTTAGAATGTTTTTTAGATTAGGATTAATCAATTCGTTGACAAAGCGCTTATTTTTAGTATCATATGCAGCTATGCCTTCTGTAAAAGTTCCAATCCATAGAATACCCGAATTAGATAAGTACAAAGATTTTACATTATTTACATCTGAACCACTTATTTTAGAAGTAAAACCTGTTTTGCTATCCAAAACTGTAATTCCTCCACCTTCAGTTCCAATATAAATCGTATTTGAATCTGATGCTAAAGAACTAACTACATCATAACTCAAGGCACTTGATCCTGAATTCTGATTAATATTGGTAAAATTATTATTGGATTCATCCCAAAAACTGATGCCATTATAATAAGATCCGATCCAAACAGAGCCTTTTCTGTCTGTAAAAACAGATTTAATTTTTCCAAAACTCAGTTTTTTATCTGGATTATTATAAACCTTAATTACGATTCCTGAATTTTGAATAGCAAATAAACCTTCATATGTTCCTACCCAGGCAACATGATTTTTATCAAAATCGATTGATCTTACATCTGAATCCGTTAGATTTTTTGAAAAAGGAACTAATTTATTCGATTTTAGATCTAATTTTAAAAGCCCGTGTTGTTTTGTTGCAACACAAATAATTCCAAATTTATCTTCCTTGATATCTTGAACATATAGACTTTCATTATTAGAATTGTAGAATTGTTTAAATACAAATGAATCGCCTTTTCTACTCACTAGTTGACACAATCCTTTAGCAGTTCCAACCCAAATCACTCCTTTTTTAGTTTTATAAATGGATAAAACAAAATTATTAGACAAACTTGAAAAGTTCTTTGAATTGTGAGAAACTGAGGTGAATTTTTGAGTGGTTTTATTAAAAATGGAGAGTCCTCCAGCAGTGGCAATCCAAATTTCGTTATTAATCTCTTTAATTTTCCATACCGTATTATTACACAATGAATTCGTTGAATTTCCATGAAGATAACGCTTGAAAATATTAGAAACAGGATTGTAAAAATTTAATCCATTATACGTTCCAATCCATAAATTTCCTCTTTTATCACCCTCAATTGAAAGTATATCGTTGTTACAAATGGATGAAGAATCTTTTGGGTTATTTCTGAAAACGGTAATATTACTTCCATCATATCTGTTCAATCCGTCACGAGTACCGAACCACATTTGGCCTAGTACATCTTGATGAATTGCAATTACTGAACTTTGGGAAAGACCATTCACTGTAGTAATGTTTTTTAATCTATAGAGGCTAGATTGAGAAAAACATTGTACAGTAACAAAAATAAAAAGTATATAAACAAAAGTTTTTTTCATTATTTATTACAATCAACACAAAAATAGATAGTGAAATTAACACATATAAAGTTGATAAACAAAGAAATTTATTTTAATCGTTTTTTCAGTTGATAATAATACAAGGAAGGTATTTTCGTCATTGGTTTATTTATAAAATCGATATATGCGTCAGGCCCATATTTTACTGAAAAAGGTCTGTTCCCATTTACTCCAATAATTCTAGCAAATGGGCCATCTTCCATTCCGTTAAGTTCAATTGGAAAATTATTGGCACCATTTACCTCAATATTGATATTCCAAAAAGTAGAATACGCCCCGTGGGAAGGTTTCCAATAATTTGCACCACCACCAGCAAATAATGAATATGTATTGGAATTATCCGCATCAAAATGGACTTTTATATTATCAAATAAATTTTGATGATTGGCACCAGCATGTTGATCTAAATCAGGATCGGTAAAAATCTCACAATTTTCATATACATTTTTAGTAGCGAAAGTATTGAAACTCAATGGATGAACCGCTTTATTATATACCTTTAAATTTTCTACTAAAACATTATGAACCCCCCCCATTTCAACCGTATAATGAGCGATATTTTTTCCTTCTGTTATAATATCTTTAATAGTTACATTGGCAATTTCTTCGGTTAGAATTCCGCTTTCAGCATTATTGATTGTTACATCCTGCACCCAACTATTAAATAAACGGGTTAAAAAAATACCGTTGTATCCTTGTTCAATATGATGTGCAACCCTGGGTGCATCAGGAAAACTTATTCTTAAATGTTCAATTCCTACTTCTGATAAATGATTCCATTCAACTAACAACGCTTGATAATTTGGCTTAATATCAAGTAGTAATGGAGTTTTGATTGTGATTTTATTCTTGGATATCGTAACAATTTCAACCTGCTGTCTAACCAACGCTAAATTGGGTTGTTTCCAATGAGAATAACCAATTTTGGCCTTCGAATTTCCATATAAAGCTTCGATAATTTCGCCTTTTTCACCTTCTTTATTGAACAATTCTAATTCTACTACATCACCTACTTTTAATCGATTTACATCAGAAACTAGAAACTCTTTTTCCCCTCGATTTCCTTTAATTACTTTTGCAAAAATATTGGGTGGAGTTTCATATTTCTCCATATACGATTTTACCCTTTGATTCCGTACTTGTGTCCAAATAAATCCACCAGACCAAGCAAATTGTGAAAAAGGTAAATCAATATTGTTTTCTTTTTCTACTTGTCGTTTACCTGTAGATGTTAAGTATTCTCTTAATTCAGCTAAAGATTCTTGATCTTTAAGATACATCATTGGTCGGGGGCAGTAAATTTCTGTTCCTTGAGCACCTGAACCAGCGCCTCTTAAAACAAAATCACTTCTTTCAATGTAAAGAATATCACTCAAAATTATTTTTCCTGCCGGCAATAGAAGAACAACATTTCCCGAAACTTCATGAGCCGCTTTTAATGCTTTTTGCAATGCTTTAGAATCATCTAAATTGTCGTTTGCTTTAACACCAAAATCGGTTGCTGATATTATTTTTTCTTTGATTTCTGGCAAACTAGTATTTCCAAAACGATACCCAGCGTAACTAAAATCAGGCAAGAAATTTAAAGAAGCAACTTCTTTTTTACTGATGATATCTGGAGTTTCTTGAGCAACTACAATTTGAATTTTTAAACACAAACCAAAAATTAATATTCCAAAAAGTAATGATTTTATTCTGTATTTTGAATATAATAGTTTCATTTTAAGAGCTTTAGTAAATATAAAGATTACAAATTAGTAATCGGACTGTATTTTGGAACTAGCAATTTCATTACCGACCAAGCGATTAAATAGGCTACAGCACAAACGACAAACATGATGGTGTAACCGGTTTGAATTTCGCCTAAACTATCATAATAATCGAATAAATAACCGCCCATCTTAGAAACTAAAACACCTCCAAATCCTCCGGCCATTCCTCCAATTCCAATGATCGATCCGATCGCTTTTTTAGGAAACATATCGGAAACTGTAGTGAAAATATTAGCTGACCAAGCCTGGTGTGCAGAGGCTCCAATTCCGATTAGAATTACCGGAATCCAAAAAGTAATGTGACCCAATGGTTGCGCCAATAATACTACCAATGGAAACAATGCGATTAATAACATGGCTTTCATTCTTCCTTCATAAGGATTGTATCCTTTATTGATAAAGTACATTGGAAACCAACCTCCACCGATACTTCCTACCATGGTCATGCTATATAAAACTGCTAATGGCAAAACAATATCGGTTCCTTTCATTCCAAATTGTGCTTCCAAATATTTGGGTAACCAAAACAGGAAAAACCACCAAATTCCGTCAGTCATGAATTTTCCAAATACAAAAGCCCATGTTTGTTTGTAACCTAATAATTTGAACCAAGCTACTTTTTCCTCAGAGGAAGTTGCTGTTTTTTCTGACGCTTGTGATTCTTCGTCATGGATATAATCGTATTCCGCTTTTGATAGTTTCTTTTGTTCCGATGGGATTTCATACAATAAAACCCAAAAGATTACCCAAATAAAACCAATTGCTCCTACAAGGATAAAGGCAAATTCCCAACCGTAATATTCCGCAATAACAGGAACAGTTAGAGGTGCTAAAATGGCTCCAACATTAGAACCTGAATTAAAAATACCTGTAGCAAGAGAACGTTCTTTCTTGGGAAAATATTCCGCAACGGCTTTAATTGCAGCTGGGAAATTCCCTGATTCTCCAAAACCCAATACGGCACGAGACAACATGAATCCTGCTATTGAAATAGGCACTGCGCCTACTCCAATCCAAACCATAAAAGTAGAAAATGCAGCTCCTACCGGTAAAGAATACGCGTGCATTATGGCTCCAATTGACCAAACTGTAATGGCCAGAATATAACCTTTTTTGGTTCCCAATTTATCAATTATTCTTCCTGCAAATAGCATGGAAATAGCATAGATAAACTGAAAAACTGCTGTAATATTAGCATAATCTGTATTGGACCAGCCAAACTCTTCCGATAAACTTGGAGCTAATAAACTCAATACCTGACGGTCTAAATAATTTACGGTGGTTGCAAAGAAAAGCAAACCACAAATGGTCCATCTGTATTTTCCGATTGATATATTGGTTTCTTTCATTGGTATTTTTTTGGTTTTAGTTTGTTTATTAATAGTATATAGTTAATCAATTTCAAAATAGGCAACCGCATTTTTATAACAGATATTTTCCACCATTGTCCCTATCAATTCCATATTGTTAGGTAATTCTCCTTTTTGAATTTCATCCCCAAGAACATTACATAAAATACGTCTAAAATATTCATGTCTAGGAAAGGAAAGGAAACTACGTGAATCGGTTACCATTCCAACAAAACGACTTAATAAACCGAAGTTAGAAAGCACATTTAACTGTTTTTCCATGCCGTCTTTTTGGTCTAAAAACCACCAAGCAGCACCGTATTGCATTTTTCCTGCCACTTTTCCATCATTAAAATTGGCTGCCATAGAAGCAAACATTTCATTGTCTCTAGGATTCAAATTATAGACAATAGTTTTAGTTAAAGCTTCTTTTTTACTGAGTGACCCGAAGAATTTACTCATATTCTCAGCCATAATTGTATCGCCAAGAGAATCAAAACCTTGATCAGGTCCTAATTCCTGCAACATTTTTGCATTATTATTTCTAATTGCACCAACGTGAAATTGTTGTGCCCACGATTTGGCTTTATTCATTGAAGCCAATTCAAATAAAACAGCCGATTTATATTTATTTATTTCTAATTCAGAAGGTGATTTGCCATTCAGTGTGTTTTGAAAAATGACATCTACTTCCGAATCAGTGAAGTTCTCTCCATAAAAAGTGTTGTGCCCATGATCAGAAATTCTACATCCCATTTCATGGAAAAAATCGTGTCTATTATTTAATGCTGAAATTAATTTAGAAAAATTAGTGATTGAAAAACCAACGGATTGCTCTAGTTTTTTGATCCAATCAACAAAGGCTTGACCTTTTTCAATTTCTGTAGCTTTATCAGGTCGAAAGGAAGGAAGAACTTTTATTTCAAAATTATCGTCTTTAATTTTTTTGTGAAATTGTAAATCGTCTGTTGGATCATCAGTTGTTCCCACTACTTTTACATTCATTTTACGAAGAATATTTCTAACACTAAACTCCGGTTTTTGCAATAAATTTGTTGCTTCAGTGTAGATTGCATGAGCAGAATTTGCATCCAATAAAGTAGTAATACCAAAATAATTCTTTAATTCTAAGTGAGTCCAATGATACAAAGGATTTCTTAGGGTATAAGGAACTGTTTCAGCCCATTTAAGAAATTTTTCATAATCGCTAGCATCCCCGGTGATGTATTTTTCATCAATACCATTGGCGCGCATGGCTCTATATTTATAGTGATCCCCTTCAATCCATATTTGAGTTAAATTTTCAAATTGTCGGTCTTCTGCAATATCTTTTGGAGATAAATGACAGTGATAATCGAATATAGGTTGTGTTTTTGCATGATAGTGATATAGTTTTTTAGCCGCTTCACTATGCAACAAAAAATCATCGTTAATAAATATATTCTCAGCCATTATAAATTAAAATAAACTTTTCTCAATACCCATTTCTAATCCTCGTAATTCTGCTAAACCCCGTAAACGACCAATTCCAGAATAACCTGGATTTGTTTTTTTATTCAAATCATCTAACATTTGATGTCCGTGATCAGGTCGCATTGGAATTATTCTTTTTGTTTCTTTTTGCTTTTTCAAAATTGATTTAACCACTTCATACATATCCACATCTCCCTCTAAATGGTTAGCTTCATAGAAATTACCTTCTTCATCACGTTGCGTACTTCTAAGATGAATAAAATTCATTTTTTCACCATGACGATCTACAATTCCAGGTAAATCATTTTCGGCAATTACACCGTATGACCCTGTACACATACAAAATCCATTAGAAGGTGAATCAATAGCATTTAACAATTGAATTAAATCCGCTTCAGTGCTCACCACTCTTGGTAATCCTAAAATTGGATACGGAGGATCATCAGGATGAATCGCCATCAAAACTCCTACACTTTCTGCAACTGGGATAATCTCACGAAGAAAATAATATAAATTTTCTTTTAATTTATTTGCATCAATACCATCATAAGCTTGAAGTACTTTTAAAAAATCTTCCACAGTATAAGATTCTTCAGCTCCGGGTAAACCAGCAATTATGTTTTGTTGTAATTTTATTTTATCGGCATCCGATAATTTTTCAAAAGTCGCTTTTGCCTTTGTTTTTTGAGCCTCGGTATAGGTATTTTCAGCTCCTGGTCTTTTTAAAATAAACAATTCAAAAGCAGCAAATTCGTTGATGTCAAATCGTAAAGCTTTTGATCCGTCTGGCATTTCATAAGATAAATCCGTTCTAGACCAATCCAATACCGGCATAAAATTATAACATACAATATTCACTTCACAAGCAGCTAAATTTCTGATACTTTGCTTGTAGTTTTCGATGTATTTTATATAATCACCTGATTGTTTTTTAATGTCTTCGTGAACAGGAATACTTTCTACAACAGAAAATGTTAACCCAGCAGCCTCCACTTCCTTCTTTCTTTTCATGATCTCATCCACTTCCCACACTTGACCATTTTTAATATGATGCAATGCAGTAACTATCCCAGTTGCTCCCGCTTGACGCGCATCTGATAATTTGACTGGATCATTTGGTCCGTACCATCTCCATGTTTGTTCCATAACTTTTATAAATTTTATTTTTTAACCTTTTTTAAACTCCGCTAAACGCGCTAAAACCTCCATCAATCGGAATTACAACTCCAGTTACAAAAGAAGTTGCGTCATCACATAAATATAAAGTAGTACTAACTAAATCTTCAGGTTCACCAAATCGTCCCATTGGCGTTTGGTCAATGATTGAATTTCCTCTAGGTGTCAATGCGCCGGTTTCAGTTGTTAATAATGAACGGTTTTGATCCGTTAAGAAAAATCCTGGTGCTAAAGCGTTTACACGAATTCCAACTTTTGAAAAATGCACCGCTAACCATTGTGTAAAATTAGATACAGCAGCTTTTGCACCACTATAGGCAGGTATTTTTGTCAATGGAGTAAAAGCATTCATGGATGAAATATTCAAAATACTACATCCTTTTTTACCAATCATGTCTTTAGAAAAAACTTGTGTTGGCAATAAGGTTCCGATGAAATTTAAATTGAATACAAATTTTATCCCCTCAGCATCTAAATCAAAAAAAGTTTTGAATCCCTCTGTTGTATTGTGCATGTCTTCTTCCAATAAAAATGGATTTGAGGTTGTTCCTAATGGGTGATTCCCTCCTGCTCCGTTTATCAAAATATCACAACTACCTAATTTATCATTTACTTCTTCCTTTGCTGCTTCTAATGATTCTTTTTCCAATACATTGGCAGCAACACCAATTGCTTTTCCTCCAGCTGCGTTGATTTCATTTGCAACATGATCTGCTGCTGCTTTTTTCAAATCTAATAATGCTATTTGGTGTCCTTGTTTTGCCAAAGCTTTCGCTAATGTGCTACATAAAACTCCACCAGCACCTGTAATTACAATTGTTTTCATCTAATTATTTTTTATTGATTGAATCAAATTTAATACTGCTTTGGTTTCTGATTCGATGGTGGCATACTCTTTATCCGCCATCAATTGTTTGCTGATGAGTTTACTTCCCATTCCCACAGCAGAAACTCCTGCTTTGAACCAACCTTCGATGTTTGCTCTTGTGGTATCCACACCGCCTGTTGGCATGAATAGCAATTTTGGAAAAATATCTTTAATACCACTCAAGAAATCAGGTCCTAGCATGTTTCCTGGGAATAATTTAATGAATTTTACTCCTGTATTTTCAGCAGCGATAATCTCTGTTGGCGTCATACAACCTGGGCTGTACAAAACTTCTTTGCTTTTTAGAAAAGAAGCTACTTCAGGAACAAATCCAGGGCTAATAAAAAAATCAGCTCCTACCTCATAGTATTCCTGTGCTTGTTGTAAGTTTTTTATGGTTCCTATTCCTAATAACAAATCAGGCATTTCAGCATTTCTAATTTCAACCATTTTGGTAAAATTACTTAGTGCTGCTTCTCCACGACTGGTATATTCTATCGCTTTTATTCCTGCTCGGTACAACGCTCTTAGAATTTCAATGGTTACCTCTTGGTCGGCATTGAAATAAAGCGGTAGCATTCCTTGAGCTACAATAGCATCCGATACTTGTTGGATCTTACTCATTATTTATATTTTAACTTTAATAACTATTT
>CANHHG010000006.1 GCA_947460615.1 Bacteroidota bacterium | reverse complement strand
TAGCTTATTTAGACACAGACGAACCCGAGTTATACGAAAATTTGGAATCAGTGTTTGTTGAATGCAACAAACACTTGGTTCCTTTTTTTATTGAAAGTAGTTCCCTTCACAAAAATGATTTCTTAAGAATTCGTTTTGAAGACGTTACTACTGAAGAAGAGGCGGAAGCTATTCTTGGCAATGCCCTTTACTTACCTTTAGACAGATTACCTAAACTTACAGGTAAAAAATTCTATTTCCACGAAGTTATTGGTTTTGAAATCGATGATAAAAATCATGGTGTTATTGGTAAAATTGTATCTGTAAATGATACCACCGCGCAACCTCTTTTTGAAGTTTTGAATGGCGATGTAGAAATGCTAATCCCAATGGTAGATCATTTTTTATTAAAGATTGACAGAGAAAATAAAAAAGTGATGATGGATTTGCCCGACGGTCTAATAGAAATGTACCTTTAGAAAGTTTATTTGGTTATTTGTTTAATCGAAAATTCTAAATTCTTAAATCTAAAATCAGAAATCACGATGTCGGTATTTCAATTCAAACAATTTTCTGTAAATCAAGATCAGACTGCCATGAAAATTGGAACCGACGGAGTTTTGCTGGGCGCTTGGACACCAATAGAAAATAATCCTATATCTATTTTAGATATTGGAACAGGAACCGGAATCATTGCTTTAATGTTGGCACAAAGATGCGACGCCGAACAAATAGACGCATTAGAAATTGATGAAAGTGCCTACGAACAAGCAGTAGAGAATTTTGAAAATTCTCCTTGGGGAGATCGTTTGTTTTGTTTTCACGCTGGATTAGATGAATTTATTGAAGAACCAGAGGAGGAGTATGATTTGATTGTTTCCAACCCTCCCTTTTTTTCGGAAGATTACCGCTCGGCAAATGAACAAAGAGACTTGGCTCGATTTCAAGAAGCGATGCCTTTTGAAGAATTGGTGGAAGCCGCCGATTTATTACTCTCTGAAAATGGTATTTTTTCGGTAATAATTCCATTTAATGAAGAAGATCGATTTATAGAATTGTGTGCAGAAGTAGAACTTTTCCCGATTAAAATTACTCGTGTTAAAGGTACTCCCAACACCAAAATAGTTCGAAGTTTATTGGCATTTAAACGATTTGAATTGGCTGTTTTAACTTCAGATGAACTAGTTATTGAAATTAACCGTCACGAATATACTTCAGAATACATTGCTCTTACGAAAGATTTCTATTTAAAAATGTAGCGCCTAGCCCTGATTACAGTGGAAATCCCTCGCTTTTTAGTGAGGATTGCAACGGAAAGCAGGATTAAGCTCCAAAAAGATAGATCGAAAAATATAACAATTGTTAATCGGTTTGTTACATTTCTTTGTGTAAATTTGCATTTGAATAATAAAAAGTGAACTTCGCTTTTAGCGATTCAACCAAAATAGAACACATGAAACCAGACTTATTTCAAGCTCCAGATTATTACAACCTTGACGAATTATTGACGGACGAGCATAAATTAGTTCGTGATGCTGCGAGAGAATGGGTAAAAAGAGAAGTGTCTCCAATAATTGAAGATTATGCTCAAAGAGCCGATTTTCCTACGCAAATTATCAAAGGGTTGGCTGATATTGGCGCTTTTGGACCGTATATACCTGAAGAATATGGTGGTGCAGGATTGGATCAAATTTCGTATGGTTTGATAATGCAAGAAATTGAAAGAGGAGATTCTGGTGTTCGTTCAACAGCTTCTGTTCAATCTTCATTGGTAATGTATCCAATATGGAAATTTGGAAATGAAGAACAACGAAGTAAATATTTACCAAAATTGGCGTCAGGAGAATTCATGGGTTGCTTTGGTTTGACTGAGCCAAACTACGGGTCAGATCCAAGTAGCATGATATCCAATTATAAAGATATGGGTGATCATTATTTATTGAATGGAGCCAAAATGTGGATTTCGAATGCCCCTTTTGCAGACATTGCAGTAGTATGGGCAAAAAATGAAGAAGGAAGAATTCACGGATTAATTGTAGAACGAGGAATGGAAGGGTTTACCACTCCTGAAACACACAACAAATGGTCATTACGTGCTTCGGCTACCGGAGAATTGATTTTTGACAATGTTAAAGTTCCGAAAGAAAATTTATTATTAGGAAAGACAGGTCTTGGTGCACCAATGCAATGTTTAGATTCTGCTCGATATGGAATTGCTTGGGGTGCAATTGGCGCTGCTATGGACTGCTACGATACTGCTTTGCGTTATGCAAAAGAGAGAATTCAGTTTGGCAAACCTATTGCAGGAACACAATTACAGCAAAAGAAATTGGCAGAAATGATTACTGAAATTACCAAAGCCCAATTATTAACTTGGCGTTTAGGGGTTTTAAGAAATGAAGGTAAAGCGACAACCGCACAAATTTCTATGGCGAAAAGAAATAATGTTGATATGGCAATTAATATAGCTCGTGAAGCCCGACAAATATTAGGCGGGATGGGAATTACAGGGGAATATTCAATTATGAGACACATGATGAATCTAGAATCGGTGATTACTTATGAAGGGACTCACGATATTCACTTACTTATTACCGGTGCCGATATTACTGGTATTCCAGCCTTCAAATAGAAGTTAACAATTATTAAAGTATTGATAAAATTGATAGTAAAAGCTTCTTGGAAACGAGAAGCTTTTTTACTTTTGTGTAAAATTTATAAACATGGATATTCAATCTATAAATAGGAGTATTGAAACTCAAAAAAGAGCCTTATTACAGCATTCATTATATGAAAAAGTAGAAACGGTAGAGGACTTACGTTGTTTTCTAGAAAGTCACGTTTACGCCGTTTGGGATTTCATGTCCTTGTTGAAAGCACTGCAATCAAAATTGACTTGTACTACAACGCCATGGATTGCTTCTAAAAACCCAGAAACTCGTTATTTAATTAATGAAATTGTCTTGGCTGAAGAATCGGATTTAACTTTGGACGGAAAAAGACAAAGCCATTTCGAAATGTATCTTGACGCCATGACTTCTTGTGGAGCCAATACTCAACAGATCAATGCGTTTATTGAAAATGTTGTAGCTACTCAAAATATATTTGTATCTATCAAGCAAAGTGATTTGCATCCCAATATCAAATCCTTTTTGGATTTTACTTTCCGAGTAATTGAACAAGGAAAACCTCATGAAATTGCTGCTGCTTTTACCTTTGGTAGAGAAGATTTAATTCCTGAGATGTTTACTGAGATCTTAAGAAATTTTGAAGCCAATTTCCCTGAGACAGATCTAAAAAAATTAATCTATTATTTCGAAAGGCATATAGAATTAGATGCCGACGAACACGGTCCAATGGCAATGAAAATGATCACTGAACTTTGTGAAAATAACGAAACCAAGTGGAAGGAAGTGGAGGAAATTTCAAAATTAGCTCTTGAAAAACGCATCGGACTTTGGGATGCAATTGAAGAAAAAATAGTAAAATCAGCAACCGAATTGGTTTAAATAAATATAAAAGCGAGACAATCATCTCGCTTTTTTTATGCCTCTGGAGCTAATTCTAATTCTAGCCCCTCTAATTCTTCAGTAATATTTATTTGGCACCCTAATCGGCTGTTGGGCTTAACGTTGAAGGCTTCGGAAAGCATGGCTTCTTCATCATCGCCTTTTTCGGGAATCGCTACAGCATTCAAAACATAACATTGGCAGGAAGCACACATGGCCATTCCGCCACAAATTCCAATAGTACCTTCAGGAGCTAATTCATACATTCGAACTACTTCCATGACGTTTAAATTCATATCGGTAGGGGCGAGGACTTCGTGAACTATGCCTTCTCGATCGGTAATTTTTATTGTGATATCCGCCGACATAATTAATCAATCGATTTTACAACTTGTTTTTCAGCCTCTTTTCGCGTTCCATCAAATCCGTCAACCCCAGAAACAGTGGTGTATTTCAGCACGTATTTTTTTCCTGGATTCATTCTTTGGTAAACGCTTTGAACCATCAAAGTTGCTTCATGAAATCCGCACAAAATCAGTTTTAATTTTCCAGGATAAGTATTTACATCTCCTATAGCATATATCCCAGGAATATTGGTTTGATAATCCAATGAATTGTCCACTTTAATGGCGTTTTTTTCAATTTCTAATCCCCAGTTGGCTATTGGGCCTAATTTTGGGGTTAACCCAAATAATGGAATAAAGTAATCGGTTTCGGTAGTTATTTTTTCACCATTGGTTTCAATGATAACCGATTCTATTCGATCTTTACCATTAAAGCCTATGATTTCACCTGGCGTAATTAGTTTTATTTTCCCTAATTCTTTTAATTCTTGTACTTTTTCAACTGAGTCTAATGCTCCTCGAAATTCATTTCTACGATGCACTAATGTCACACTTGAAGCAACATTTGAAAGAAAAATACTCCAATCCAAAGCGGAATCTCCACCACCTGAAATGACTACTTTTTTATTTCTAAATTTTTCGGGATCTTTCACAAAATATTCAATACCACGATCGTTTTGTTCGTAGAATTCAATTCCTTCAAGCTGTGGTTTTCTTGGTTCAAAACTTCCCAATCCTCCTGCAATTGCAATGGAATTGGCATGGTGTTTTGTTCCTTTATTGGTAGTAACAATGAAAGTTCCATCTTCAAGTTGGTCGATGGTTTCAGCAACTTCATTCAAGGTAAATCCAGGTTGAAATTGCTTTATTTGTTCCATTAAATTCGATACCAAGTCACCGGCTAAAACAGATGGAAATCCGGGAATATCGAATATGGGTTTTTTAGGATATAACTCTGAAAGTTGCCCTCCAGGTTGAGGTAAACCATCAATGATGTGGCATTTTAACTTTAAAAGCCCGGCTTCGAATACAGTGAATAATCCTGTAGGTCCAGCACCAATAATGAGAATATCCGTTTCAATCATTTTAATAATAGTATTGAATTCAAAGTTATTATAATTTCAAAAATTGGTTTAAACCAAAATTATTAATCAACATTTGTTACCGTTTCAATTTGTGGTGCAAACTTTTTAATGGTTGTTTCCACGCCCATTTTTAGTGTCATTTGATTCACGCTGCAACCTACGCAAGCTCCTTGTAAACGAACTTTTACATGTTTGCCATCTTCAATTGAAATCAAGGCGATATCGCCACCATCAGAATTTAGAAATGGTCTAATTTCTTGAAGTGCATTTTCTACGCTGGTTGTTAATTCTTCTATTGTCATAATTCTATTGTTCAAATTGGACGAAAAAATTATTTTTTTACTGCTGAACAGCCTGCCATTGTAGTTATTTTCACTACTTCGGTTGCAGGCAGATTTTCATTTCTTTTTACCACTTCTTGAACTACATTTCTAGTAATTTCTTGGAAGACTTTCTCAATTACTGAGCCTTCTTGTAAAGCCGCTGGTCTCCCAATATCTCCAGCTTCACGAATAGATTGTACTATTGGAACCTCACCAAGAAAAGGTACATTTAAATCTTCAGCAAGGTTTTTTGCTCCTTCTTTACCAAAGATATAATATTTATTCTCTGGCAATTCTTCCGGTGTAAAATAGGCCATATTTTCTATTATACCTAAAACAGGAGCATTAATGCTATCAGAGGTAAACATTGCCACTCCTTTTTTTGCATCGGCAAGTGCTACAGCTTGTGGAGTACTAACAACCACAACACCCGTGATAGGTAATGATTGAACTATGGAAAGGTGAATATCTCCAGTTCCAGGAGGTAAATCAAGCAACATAAAATCCAATTCTCCCCAATCAGCATCAAATATCATTTGGTTCAACGCTTTTGAAGCCATTGGCCCACGCCAAATCACCGCTTGACTAGGTGAAGTGAAAAAGCCAATCGATAGCATTTTTATTTCATAACTTTCAACAGGCTTCATTTTTGATTTTCCGTCAACGGTAATTGAAATTGGTTTTTCAGATTCCACATCAAACATGATAGGCATGGACGGACCATAAATATCGGCATCTAAAATACCAACTTTGAATCCCATTTTTGCTAATGTAACCGCTAAATTTGCCGTAACAGTAGATTTTCCAACCCCCCCTTTTCCAGACGCAACTGCAATGATATTTTTCATTCCCGGAACGGCTTTGCCTTTAATTTCATTAGGTTCAGGAACGATTACCGTGCTTTTAATTTGGATTTTTGCATCTGCTGAAACCAACTCATGGATTGTTTTTTTGATATCGTCTTCAGCTCTTTTTTTAATGTGCATTGCTGGAGTGCTTAACACCAAATCGATAATTACTTCATCTCCAAATGTGACAACATTTTTAACTGCGCCACTCTCCACCATATTTTTACCTTCTCCAGCAATTGTAATTGTTTCTAATGCTTTGAGAATGTCTTTTTTATCTAATTTCATAATCTTTTTTTTGATCAAAATCAATTGTAAATTTCGAGTACAAAGATAGCTTGAAAAGTTTGTTTATAAAAATCTTAAAAGGATAAGATTATTATTTCTCATTGATCCATGCATTGATTTTATTTTCTAATAATGCCAAGGGCAATACACCAGATTCTAATACTTTTTCATGGAATTTCTTAATATCAAATTTAGCGCCCATTTTTTTCGAGGCGCTTTTACGCAATTCCATTATTTTTAATTGTCCAATTTTGTAGGATAAAGCTTGTCCTGGAATGGCCATGTAGCGTTCAATTTCAGAAATAATACTCGCTTCACTTTCCGCTTCATTTTCTAAAGAATACTTAATTGCTTGCTCTCTGGTCCATCCTTTGGTGTGTATTCCGGTATCTACAACTAACCTAATTGCGCGGTGCATTTCGTTTCCTAACATCCCAAAATATTGGTAAGGATCTTTATACAAACCTAATTCTGTTCCTAAACTTTCGGTATACAATGCCCAGCCTTCACCATAAGCTCCAAACCAGTTAAATTTTCTAAAATCAGGTAATTGTTGGTTTTCTTGTTGTAACGATATTTGAAAGTGATGACCAGGAATTGCTTCATGTAAAAACAAATCTTCATCACCATAAAGATTATAGTTGGAAACATCTGGAATTGGCACATAAAAAGTCCCAGGGCGAGATCCATCGGAAGCACCTTGAACATATTCAGCACTAGCTGAAAGTTCTCTAAATGCTTCGGTTCTTTTAATTTGAAATTTAGTTTTCGGTTGAAGCGAAAACAATCGATCTACATTTGGTTTTATTCTAGCGTAAATTGCTTCAAAATTGGCAATTACCTCTTCTGGTTTTTTGAAAGGTTTTAGCTCTTTTTTATTTCGAACTTCATCAAAAAACGACAATAATGTTCCTTTATAGCCCACTTGGGTTTTCACTTTTTCCATTTCTATTTTTAAGCGAGCTACTTCTTTTAATCCCAATTCATGAATTTCTTCAGGAGAGGTAGTAGTTGTTGTCCATTGTTTAACGCAAGTGGCGTAATATTCTCTTCCAAACGGTAAACTTCCAACTCCACTTGTATTTCTTGAGGCAGGAAGATATTCTGATTTTAAAAATTGAGTCATTTTTTGAAATTGAGGAATCAATTTACCAGTAATGGTCGTTTTATATTTTTCTGTTAAATCCTTTTTCACACTTTCAGAAAATGAAGAAGGCATAGTTTTAACGGTGGAATAAAATAAATTATCTTCAACATTCAAAGTGATCATGTCTTCAAATTCAGGAATTACTTTTATGGTTAATGCTTTTGGCAAAACTATTCCTTTTGAAATTCCTTTTTTCATGTAAACCATTGCAGAATCTATCCAAACTGAATATAAATCCATTCTTTTCAAGAAATCTTTATAGTCTTTTTCTGTTTTAAATGGTTGAGCTGCAGCCCCTCCAGCGTATTGTCCCATCGTTAAATGAGTTCCCCAAAACTGATGAATAGGCAACAAATTTGAAGGTTGTGCCAATTGGTCTTTACCCACACCTATTTCCCATTTTATGATTTCATAACTGATTTTTTCTTCTTGAGATAGCTTGGTTTCGTCCACTTTTGAAAGTTCCGCTTCGAATTTTTCATAAAATGCTTTTTGTTTCAATCGGAAACTATCAGTCATTTCAAATTGCAATTGATCGTTGTATTGACTTTGCCCATTTAGGGTTGCATCTAATGGGTTTAACTCATTTTTACCATCAAAATAATTTTTTGTTAAGGTAGAAAAAGCAATAGATTTCTCTTCTGATTTACAACTAAAAAGTAGTATTGAAAATGCAATAAATAAAATGGTATATTTTCTCATCGTTTTTAAAATTAATTATTGATTTAAAGATATAAATAATTTTAATTTAGGGCTAATTTATAATTTAATATTTACTTTATTCTAACCGTGATATACTCTTGAAGCGATAATTTTACCTTCCTTCACAATTAAGACTTCTGCCACAAGTATATTTTCTTCGCCTTCTACCGATCGAACGTATTCCATAAATACGCGATCACCATTTGCGGTAAGTGAAGTAACCTTATAATTTAGACTTGGCAACCGATCGAATGCCTCTTGCCACCAATCGTGCAAAGCTTGTTTTCCAATGATCATTCCTTGGGTTTCAGGTTTTCGAATTTTTAATTTTGGGCTGTAATGTTCAGCATCCTCGTCATACAAAGATAATAGCTGCTCCAATTGGTGATTATTGAAAGCATCGAACCATTTAAACGCTATCGATTGAAGATTTTCGGGGGTCATAATTGAAATTATATTAAAATTCCCGCTAAAAATTAGCAGGAATTATTGATTTTTTTGGTTTTTTAAAACTAAGCGTTTTTTAAATTTATTATCTCTTGTTCGGTTAATTTCCTCCAATTTCCTCTCGGTAAGTTTTTCTTGGTTAACCCTGCAAAAGCGACACGATCAATTCTAAGTACATCATAATTGAAATGCTCAAAAATGGAGCGTACTACTTTAACATTAGAGGAACGCAGTTTTAAACCAACTTCACTTTTTGCTTCTCCTTCAATATAACTAACATCTTCAACAAAAACGCGGTGACCATCTAAAACCAATCCTTTATTTATCTTTTCTAAATCTTCATATTTCAAATTTTTATCCAATGAAACTTGGTAAATTTTTGATGATTTTTGATTAGGAAGCGTGAATTTTCGAATCATATCGGTATCGTTGGTAAACAACAATAATCCTGTAGTGTTTTTGTCCATTCTCCCAACAGCGCCAATTTTTGAAGTTGTAGAACCTTTAACTAATTCCAGTACATTTCTATATTCTTGACCTTCATCCAAGGCGGTTGTGAAATTCTTTGGCTTATTCAATAAAATGTATTCTTTCTTTTCAGGAGATAATACATTACCATCAAAATTAACTATATCGCCCGGTTTAACTAAGTAACCCATTTCTACCACCGGAACACCATTTACTTTTACATTTCCTGATTGTATGTAAATATCAGCATCACGTCTTGAACAAACACCAGAATTAGAAATGTATTTATTCAATCGAATTTCGTCTTTGGCTTTTTGGCGTTTTGGTGCTTGATTTGGTTTTTTCTCCACTTTCTCCGCTGCTAATTCTGCAGCTTTTGCATCAACTTTTACTTTTTTAGGACCTTGTGCCCGTTTTTGCATCGCAGGTTTTGGCTTGTTAGAATTGGGTCTGGAACTATTTGATCTAGAACCACTTCTTTTATTATTGCCTTCCTTATTATTCATAATAATCTATAATTTTTGCAAATATACCATTTATAAATTTGAGAATCTATATTTGAAAATTTAAAGCCTTTTTATTTAATTACTTCTAAAAAAAAGTATTGATTTTATGCCAAAGATTCGATATTAAATTTGGATTTATAAGTACAATACAAAAAACACCTGCAACGATTAAAAATTTAAGCAAATTGTGAAGCATCAAATAATCCTCTTTAAATTCTGATTTCCAAAGTTTTATTAAAAATAGTATTAAAACCAATAAGCAAGAATAGAAATAGAGATCCATATTTCCGATTTCAAATTTTTCAATTAAAAGGTAAACCGGAATCACGGTTAATAATGTTAAAGAGGTTATTATTTTTTTAGAGGTTTTTTCACCATATAAAATTGGGATTGTTTTATAATCATTGGCTAAATCACCTTTAATGTTCTCCAAATCTTTGATCATTTCACGAATTATTAGTAATAAAAATAGGAAGGTTGCATGAGATAAAATCACCTCATAGAAGTTTTTATAATATAATAAAAGCGCAAAAAATGGTAAAATAGCCATTAAAGTTGCCATTAAGTTACCAATAATTACAAATTTTTTCACCTTATGGGAATAAAACCAGATCAGAAATATATAAACCGAAAAATATAAAAAGGCTCGCCATGAAATGAAAATTGTAAAAAAAGAAACCACAAAATTCAAAGTAAAATAGACACTTAATTTTGTTTTTTGGCTCACCAATCGATCCAAAGTTGATTTGTTTGGCCGATTTATTAAATCTTTTTTACCGTCATAAAAACTATTAATAATATAACCTGAAGCAATAGTGATTGCGGTAGCTATTACAATTAAAAATAAGTTAATATCTAAAATTACACGAAGAGGTTTTTTTTCAGGTGCTAAAATGAAAATAGCTGAAAGGTATTGAGCAAGAATTATTATTGGAATATTATAGCCACGAATTACGGAGAACAAACTCACAATTTTCATAATTAAAAGTTTGCTTTTTCTATTCATCCTTAATTGTTATTGGGAAAGAAATCTAAAATTGGTATACGATTTCTAATTTGTAATCTTTTAAGGAAGCTTTTGCTTTCTCTAGATCTTCTGTAAATCCAAGAATATAGCCCCCTCCACCAGAGCCACATAATTTTAAATAGTAATCATTGGTGTCTATTCCCTTTTGCCAAATCCCATGAAATTGTTCCGGAATCATTGGCTTAAAATTATTTAAAACTACTTTAGATAGTTTTTTGGTATTTTGGAATAATGACTTTACATCGCCACCTAGGAAATTATCAACGCAAGCGTCTGTATGTTTTATGAATTGTGATTTTAACATGGTTCTAAAGCCTTTGTCTTTAAGGTTTTCCATGAATATATTCACCATTGGAGCAGTTTCTCCTACAATTCCTGAATCCAATAAAAACACAGCTCCTTTTCCATTCACACTTTGTGTTGGAATACCTGTTGCCTCAATATTGTCTTTTGAGTTAATTAAAATAGGAATACTTAAATAACTATTTAATGGATCTAAACCAGAACTTTTACCGTGGAAAAAAGATTCCATTTGGGAGAAAATACTCTTTAAAATCAGCAATTTTTCACGAGTTAAATTCTCTAAGACGGTAATTTTATTTTGTGCGTATTTATCATAAATTGCCGCAACTAGAGCGCCGCTACTTCCTACACCATAACCTTGAGGGATACTAGAATCAAAATACATCCCGCTATCTACATTATTCTTTAAAGTTATTAAGTCAAATGTTGCTAATTCAGGTTGTTCCGTTTGAAGGGTTTCTAAATAGGATACAAAACGTTTCAAATTCTCATTAGATTTCTTTGCCTCTTCAGAAGAATTTTTGTCGGTTTTTAACGCCCCGTTATAAAAGTTATAAGGTATTGAAAGGCCTTTGGAATCTTGAATAATTCCGTATTCACCAAAAAGTAATATTTTAGAATAAAATAATGGTCCTTTCATAAATTATATATTGGTTGCCCCAAATCCAATTTCATCACAAATGTACTGACCATTTTGACAATAGCCAACTAAATTGTTCTTAATAAATGTTAAAACTTCCTCTTTGACGTCTTCAGGGTAGAGTACATGTACATTGGCACCGGCATCTAAAGTGAAGCAAACGGGAATTTGAGTTTCATTTCTAAATTTCCAAATTGCGTTAATTATCTCTAAAGTATTTGGTTTCATTAAGATAAAATAGGGAAGTGAAGTCATCATCATGGCATGTAAGGTTAGCGCTTCGCTCTCCACAATTTTAATAAATTCATTTAAATTCCCACTTTCAAATATTTTTATTAAAGCATCTAAATTTTCATGTGCTTGGGCAAATCGCTTTTCAGCAAATGGATGTCCGTGCATTAAATCATGTCCAACCGTGCTAGAAACCTGTTTTTCCCCTTTGTCTACCAATAAAATAGTGTCTTGAAAGTTCTTAAAATTATCGTGTATTTTATTTGGAAATTCAACTCCGAATAAGTTAGAACTTCCTGAAATATTATTATGATTTCCCCAAACGACTACGTTTCCTTTAATACTTCTACAAGCACTTCCAGATCCCAAACGAGCTAAAAAAGAAGCTTTTTTATTAAAAAAGGCATCGGTCATTGCTGGGTTTAGTAGTTTTTCTATACTCATAAAATTTACCGCCAATGCTGCCATTCCCGATGCTGACGAAGCAATTCCAGAACTGTGCGGAAAAGTATTTTGGGTATCAATTGTAAAATGGTAGTCTTTTAAAAAAGGCAAGTAAATTTCAATTCTCTCTAAAAATTTCTGAATTTTAGGTTTGAATTCTTCTTTTGATTTCCCCTCAAATAACAAGTCAAAAGAGAATTTTCCGTCGTTATATTTTTTGGTAAAAGCCAATTTAGTTTGTGTTTTACAAGAGTTCAAAGTAAAACTTACGGAGGGATTTGCAGGAATTTGAGTTAAAACTTCTCCTTCCTCGTTTAATTGATTTTCAATTTTACCCCAATATTTTACTAAAGCAATATTACTTGGAGCGCTCCATGAAAAAGTTCCTTTTTCAATAGATTGGGTGTATTTTGAAGGTATAAAATCCTTTGATGAACTCATAAACAGCAATAATTTTTACAAAGATACTTTTTTTGATTTATACGTTGATTAAAATCGACCTTTCCAAGCAAAGTTTCCTTAAATTTGTTATCTAAATTTATATCAGATGAACAAATATAAGAGAATTTTGGTGGTTGTTGCTACTTGTTTAGCAATTGGGTATTTTTCTGGAATGGCCACAAGATCGAGCATTAATACTTGGTTTCCGACTTTGGTTAAACCAATTTTTAATCCACCCAATTGGGTTTTTGCTCCTGTTTGGTCGGCGTTATATATAATGATGGGTATCGCTGCAGGGTTGGTTTGGGACAGAATTGAAATCAATAAAGAAGCCGTAAAAAAAGCCTTAGTTTTCTTTGCTATTCAATTGGTTTTAAATGCTTTATGGTCCATTTTATTCTTTGCCTTACACAATCCTTTATTGGCATTATTGGAAATAGTATTAATGTGGCTACTTATTTATGAAACCTACATTCAATTCAAAAAAATTGATAAAATTGCGGGTTATTTATTTATACCGTATTTAGCTTGGGTGAGTTTTGCCACTGTTTTGAATGCGAGTATTTGGTGGTTGAATCGCTAAATTGAATTGGCAACAATAAAACCACTTGTCCAAGCATTTTGAAAATTAAATCCGCCAGTTACGGCATCAATATTTACAATTTCTCCTGCAAAATATAGGTTTTCGTGGAGTTTGCTTTCCATTGTTTTGAAATTAATTTCTTTTAAATCAATTCCACCTGCGGTAACAAATTCTTCTTTGAAGGTGCTTTTTCCATTCACTTGAAAAACGCAATTGGTTAACTGATTGGATAAATTTTGAAGTTGGTTTTTCGATAAATCCGCCCATTTAGTTTCGGATTCAATACCCGAAGCAAGCACTAAACTTTCCCATAAACGATTGGTTAAATCAAAGGGTGATTTTTTGGAAACGGCTTTTTTAGCATGTTCTAATTTTAGTTCTTTGAGAAATTTTTCAGAGACATCGGAATCTATATCGTTCAACCAATTGATAGTAATTGAAAATTGGTAGTTTTTATCATGTAAAATTCGTGCACCCCAAGCTGATAATTTCAAAATTGCAGGACCCGACATTCCCCAATGGGTGATTAAAAGTGGACCTGAAGATTCTAGTTTGGTATCTTTGACTTTTATCGAAACTTGAGCCGAAACCCCTGGTAATGATGCAATTCTAGGATCTTTTATATTGAAGGTGAATAAGGAAGGAACAGGGGAAACAACAGCGTGACCGAAATTTTGAAGCATTTCCCATATTTTAGGATTGCTGCCTGTGGCCAAAATTAACTTTTCAGTGAGGTAAGTTTCCGATTGTGTTTCTACTTTCCAATGGGAATCCTTTTTGTAAATGGATTGCACACTCTGATTGGTCAACACAGAAATCCCCAATTTTTTTGTAGCTTCTAAAAAGCAGTCTATGATGGTTTGCGATGAATTGGATACGGGAAACATTCGTCCGTCGGCTTCAATTTTTAATTCCACACCATGGTTTTCAAACCATTCTATGGTATCACCAGAACAAAATTGATGAAATGGACCTCGCAATTCTTTTTCGCCACGAGGATAGAATTTTACTAATTCGTTAGGTTCAAAACAAGCATGAGTTACATTACATCGACCGCCACCAGATATTCTGACTTTGTTAAGCACTTCTGAACCTCGCTCTAAAATGGCTACTTTCAACGATGGATTTTTTTCAACTGTATTGATAGCCGTAAAAAAACCTGCTGCACCACCGCCAACAATTAGTATATCGAAATTTTGATTCATTTGAATTGGTCAAGCTGGACTTGATTGGGCAAAGGTAGTAAAATAAAAAAAGCACAAACCGAAGTTGATTTGTGCTTTTTATTTTAATTGAAGTAAATTAATTTGCAATAAGAATTTTGTATTCCCAAGGCTTGAAATTTAACTTTTGATTTTTCGAATAATTTACTTTTTCACCCGTCATATAATCGGTGAATTTTCCTTCAAATGAAGAAGTAAATGTCGTATTTACATTTGATAGATTTCCTACATAAATTACTTTATTATTTTCTTTTGCTCTTGCAAAAGCTAGAATTTTAGATTCGTCAGAAGTTGAGATTTTAGTGTAGGAAGCTGCTTTTTTACCCCCATTTAAAGCAATATTTTCATTTTTAAGTTTCCCTAATTTTACTCTCCATTCCCACTGTTTTCCTTTTACTTTGGTAAAGGAATCTTTCTCGAAAAATTTCAAACTTTTATCTAATCCATATTCGTCACCACTATAAACCAAAGGCATTCCCGGAGTTAAATACGATAAAGCGGTCATGGTTTCTTCTGCAGCTCCTAATCGGCTTTTCATAGTTCCATTCCATGAGTTTTCATCATGATTATCAACAAAATTCATTGCGATATCATTGGCTTCGTATTTTTTAGTATTTTCTAGTAGGTTTTTATCCCATTCTAAAACTGTGTTTTCACCTTTGGCAATTCTATTCATAATATGATGCGTTTCCCAACCATAGTACATATCAAAAAGATTTGATTTTAATAATTCAGGTTGCCAAGCTTCAGCAAGCATGAAAATGTTTTTTTCTTTTCTTAATTTTGGAATAGTTTGCTGCCAAAAATCGGTAGGTACATTTCCGGCTACATCACAACGAAAGCCATCAATATTTTCATTTTTTATCCAATGCATCATATCGCCCGACATTGCTTCACGTAACCCTTTATTATCATAATTTAAATCGGCAACATCCGTCCAACCCCAACTTTTTCCTGTTTCAGGATTAATAGGATCAATGATTTCTCCTTTTTCGTTATGGGTATAAAACTCAGGATGCTGTTTGATCCAAACATGATCCCAACCGGTGTGATTTGGTACCCAATCCAAGATTACAGAAATTCCATTTTCATGAGCAGTTTTCACCAAATTTCTGAAATCTTCGATAGTTCCAAATTCTGGATTTACTTTCTTAAAATCAGAAACGGCATAGTAGCTCCCTAAATATTTTGATTGTTCTTCTTTAGGCATTTCGGATGCAAATTTGCTGTTATCTCCTCCTGTAGCTTTTCTTTTGGTTTGAGAAATTGGGAATATTGGCATCACCCAAAGAATTTTAATTCCCATTTCTTTAAGTTGGGGAAGGTCTTTAGTGAAGGCATTGAAAGTTCCTTCTTCAGAATATTGTCTGATATTCACTTCGTAAATTACTGCATTTTCTTCAATTTCAGAAGTGACTGCTGTGATTTGTGAACTAGAAATGGTTTCTTTTTTACAACTTATAAAAGTTGCAAATAGCAAAGCTGTTAATAGTATCTTTTTCATATTTTAATTTTTTTTATTTTCCAAACATAAATTCAAGTGGGATATTAATTCTTTTTTGCCATGAGGCCTCAGAATGATTTTCTCCTTCAAATTTCAGGTTTTTGAATGTTTCTTGGTTGTAACCTTTTTCTTTCATGGTTTCATCCACTCGATATTCGTATTTTAAATAACCAGCATCCAGCGTCTCTGTTCCGTAGTCAAAATATATTTTATGGTTTTTTGGATCCGGTAAATTGGCACTCATGTATTTAAAAAAGCTCTCAGGAATTGGATTGTTTTCAAATTCTCTAAAACCCAACCAGTGCGTCGATAAGCAAGCGGCTTTACTGAAAATTTTAGGATATTCGCAAATAGCATACATAGAAATTAGTCCTCCCATACT
The DNA here is from genome assembly GCA_947460615.1 of Bacteroidota bacterium. GTDB lineage: Bacteria > Bacteroidota > Bacteroidia > Flavobacteriales > Flavobacteriaceae > Flavobacterium. Next base: position 38,295 of record CANHHG010000006.1, on the reverse strand, counting down.
AGAACCCATAATTGCAGTGTGATCGGCATCGGTGAAAACTGAAAAATTAGAATCCACAAATGGCTTTACCTCTTCAACGATAAATTTCAAATAATTATCCGAATTGATGTCTTCCAAATCAAAATTATAATTTAATTTATGCGCTTCCTCAAAAATTAGTTTTTGTTCTGCTTGACTTAGACCTAACAGCGGTTTTTTTGGAAATAAATCGGCATGGCGAATGGTAGGAATATTCCAAATTGCAACCACTATTACCTCTTCAATTTTATTTTCAGAAGTTAATTTGCTCAAAACATCATCTACCATCCATTCTTGTTTGTTCCAAGTAGTGGATGCGTCAAATAACATTTGTCCGTCGTGCATATAAAGAACACTATATTTTTTATCTTTCGAGTAATTGTTTGGAACCCAAATATCAACCGTTCTGGATTTGATATATTTGGTTGTGAAGTTCTCAATTCTATATAGTTTACCTTCAAATTTACTAGAATCATTAAGCTCTACCATTTCCATTTTGCTTTGCGCAAAGGTTAAGAAGTTCAAAAGTAAAAAGTAAATTATATATCGATTCATATTATTTTAATTCTAATATTAACGCTGATTTACCTTCGATTTCAATATCATTATTTAGGTCAAATGTTTTTCCTGACAACACTTCTTTCCCTGATTTTAAATTTTGAATTGACTCTTTAAATCGATTGGTTTTTAAAGATTGTTTCTCAGAATTGTTATTGATAATCACCATGACAGTTTCCTTTTCATTGTATCTGAAATACACATAAACATTATTATCAGGAACATAATGCGTCATTTTTCCTGAATGGATTACGTCTTTAGATTTTCTCCAAGTGAATAATTTTGAAGAGAATTCAAAGAATTTTTGTTGTTCAGCAGTCCTTCCTTGTTTGGTAAACGCATTGTTTGCATCCCCATTCCATCCGCCTGGAAAATCTCTTCTAATGTCGGCATCACCTTTTCCTTTGTCCCCTTTCATTCCAATTTCTGAACCATAATAAAGTTGAGGAATTCCACGAACCGTAGCGATTAATGTCATTGCCATTTGATACTTTTTGAAATCACTTTTATAAATTTCATTGAATCTTCCTGTATCATGATTTTCAGCAAATACCAATAAATTATTCGGATTTGGATATAAGAAATCGTTAGCAAAATTGTCATAAACTTGTACCATACCTCGATCCCAAGATTGACGATCTTCATTAAAAACGTTTCCAATAGCATCGTGTAAAGTAAAATCCATTACACTTGGTAAATTTGAATTGTAACTTTGGATGGCACCAATCTTACTGTCTTTTTGCCAATAAGACATTTGGGCTTGATCGTGCATCCAAACTTCACCAACAATATTAAAATGCGGATATTCATCAGTGATGGCCTTTGTCCATTTTGAAATTCCCTCTTTATCATTGTAAGAATAAGTATCGACTCTAAAGCCATCTAAGTCGGCATATTCGATCCACCAAATCGCATTTTGAGATAAGTAATTTAATACCATTGGATTCGATTGATTTAAGTCGGGCATAGAAGGAACAAACCACCCATCAATACACTGTTTAGAATCCACTTTAGAAGCATTATTATCAAACTGCGTCGTCATTCTATAATTAGATTGTGAGTATCCTGGAAACTGATGAATCCAATTATAAGTTGGTAAATCATTGTACATCCAATGTTTCCAACCCCAGTGATTCGTTACATAATCCATGATATTTTTCATACCCCGTTGATGCAATTCAGCACTTAATTTAACATATTCTTCATTGGTTCCATAACGAGGATCAATCTTATATACGTCAGATTGAGCATAACCATGATAAGAATAAGCTTCGTCATTGTCTTCGCAAAGTGGCGTTGGCCAAACGGCTGTAGCTCCTAATTCTTTAATGTAATCAAGGTTTTTAATTAATCCTTCAATGTCACCACCGTGTCTTCCACCAGGAAGCGATCTATTTGAAATTTCTTTCGTTGATTTTGAATTGTCATTATTCGGATTTCCATTTGCAAAACGATCCGGCATAATTAGATAAATTACATCTGAGGAATCATAGCTTTTTCTAAATTTCGAATTTTCTCTTCTTGCTTTTAAAGAATAGTTTTGAGTAAATGAATTTTTTCCATTTTTAAATGTAAATACAAATTCTTGTGCTGCAACATTTTTAGTATCTATGGTAACAAATAAGTAATTTGGATTTTCTGTTTTTTGTACACTTTTGATGGTTAATCCACTAGAAACTGAAACTACATTTTGGTTGATATTCTTCCCATAAAACATAATTTGAACTTCTGATAAATTCATATCACTCCACCAAAACGGAGGTTCAACTCGGTCAATTTGAGCGAATGAAAAGAAATTGATCAGTAATACGAAACTTAAAATATACTTTTTCATAATAATTTATTTGTTTTCAATGATGCTAATTGCGTAACCTCCACCAGCAGAAGATAATTGCGATATTTTCGTAGTATTGGTAACGTTTATTTTACGAATCACATACGATTGAGGGTTGGTTTTATAATGTGCGTCTTTTCCATCTGCATAAATAGTAGCAGTGTATTTTTTTCCTTTGTCCAAAAAGTCCAATTTAATGTTTGATGTTCTTGGCGTTTCCCCATTTACATTCCCTATAAACCAGTTGTTGGTTCCTTTCGCTTTTCTAGCAACCGTAATATAATCACCCGGCTCTGCCTCCAGGTAAATACTATTTTCCCAATCAATAGCAACGTCTTTTATAAATTGGAATGCATCAGGAAATTGGTTGTAGTGTTCAATTAAATCAGCCGCCATTTGCAACGGGCTATACATGGTAACGTATAAAGCCAATTGATTGGCCAAGGTACTATTAACATGAGAATTGTTATTTGGACTGAATTTTTTTATATCCATTTCAAATATTCCAGGTGTATAATCCATTGGGCCACCTATTAATCTTGTGAATGGCAAAATAGTTACGTGGTTTGGTTTTGATCCACCAAAAGCTTGAAATTCTGTTCCACGAGCTGATTCATTTCCAATCATATTTGGATAAGTTCTGCAAATTCCAGTTGGACGAACCGCCTCATGAGCATTGACCATAATTTTATAATTGGCCGCTTTCTCAATTACATATTGGTAATGATTAATTATCGATTGGCTATAATGGTGTTCCCCAACAGGTAATATTGGTCCAACATAGCCACTTTTCACCGCTTCATAACCATTATCGTTCATGAATTTGAAAGCCTTGTCCATGTGACGCTCGTAATTTCTAGTTGAACCAGAAGTTTCATGGTGCATGATCATTTTCACCCCTTTTGATTTTGCATATTCGTGAATTCCTTTCACATCAAAATCTGGATAAGGTGTTAGAAAATCAAAAACATAATCTTTTTCGTGACCAAACCAGTCTTCCCAACCTTGATTCCAACCTTCCACTAAAACGCCATCGAAACCATTTTTTGCAGCAAAATCAATATATTCTTTCACATGATTGGTATTTGCAGCATGAGTCCCATTTGGTTTAGCTTTTGAATAATCGGTACTACCCAATTGGATTGCAGGAAAATCATTGGTATACGACCAAGAACTTTTTCCAGTAATCATTTCCCACCAAACACCAATATATTTCACCGGTTTAATCCAAGAAGTATCTTCTATTTTACAAGGATCATTTAGATTTAATGTCATTTTAGAGGATAAAATTTCACGGGCATCATCACTAACAATAATAGTTCTCCACGGAGAATTACTTGGACTTTGGATATGACCTTTATCGCCTCTAGCATCTGGGGTCAACCACGATTCGAAAATCATGTTTTTATCATCTAAATTCAAGTTCATGAGAGAATAATTGATCAATGCCGCTTCATGCAAATTGATGTAAATTCCGTCTGCAGTTTTCATCATTAAAGCCGTTTGGACTCCTGTATCTGAAAACCAAGTTTGAGAGGCATTTTCTGACCTTGCTTTTCCTGACAACCCTCTAATTTCTGATAATTTTGAAGTGGTATAGTCGTATTCTTGTGTATCATAATCGCCAGAAATCCAATTTGCTCTGTGATTTCCTGTCATTGCAAATTGTGTTCTTTCTTCTTTAATTACAAAATAAACCAAATTTTTCTGTTCCGGAAATTCATATCTAAATCCTAATCCATCATCAAATAAACGAAAACGAACAACTATTATTCGATCAGTTGATTTTTGATTTAGTGTAACTGCTAATTCATTGTAATGATTTCTAATTTGAGCTACTTCACCCCAAACAGGCTTCCAAGTTTCATCGAAAGTAGCTGTTTTAGTATTTGAAATAATAAAACCATTTAACAATGAATTTTTATCATTTTTTAGTTCAAATCCTAATTTACTTGATTTTATAACTGGCTTATTTCTATAAGAAAGTTCATAAGTTGGCGTGCCATCTTGTAATAAAGAGAAGATCATTGAAAATTGCCCATTGGGAGATTTCAATTCTTGTGCGATACTACTATTAATAGAAATTAATAAGACAAAAAGGACTTGAATTAATTTTTTCATTGGTTATAAATTATATTGTTATTAGATTATTTGGCTCTACAATTACTTCTTTTCCATTAACAAAAACGGAAATATTTTGATTTCCCTCTAATGAAAATGTTGTTTCAGATTGCTGTATTGTCACTTTTAGAATTTGATTTCTGAAATTGATTTTAAAGGAATATCCATCCCATTCTTTAGGAATTTTAGGTGCAAAGTGCAAACAGTCGTTTTTGACTCTCATACCACCAAAACCTTCTACAATACTCATCCAAGTTCCTGCCATAGAAGTGATATGACAACCTTCTTCTACTTCTTTATTGTAATCGTCTAAGTCCAATCTTGAAGTTCTTAAATAGAAGGTATAAGCCATTTCCATTTTATCTAAAACGGCGGCTTGAATAGAGTGAACACATGGGGAAAGGGAACTTTCATGGACAGTAAATGACTCATAAAATTCAAAATTTCTTTGTAATTCTTCTTTCGAAAAATGATCTTCAAAGAAGTAAAAACACTGCAACACATCCGCTTGTTTAATATAAGGAGAGCGCAATATTCTATCCCAAGACCATTTTTGATTAATTGGGCGTTGGCTTTTGTCAAGTTCGGATACTCTAACTAATTCCTTGTCTAAAAATCCATCTTGTTGCAAGAATATATCTAATTCTTTTGAGAATGGGAAATACATATTGTCGGCAACTTTTTTCCATGATTGCAATTCAGCATCTGAAATAGCTACTTTTTCAGAAACTCTTTTGTGATCGGAAGGATATTCCAGGGCCACTTTTTGAATTTGTTCGTAGGTATAATCCAAACACCATTTTGCAATATAATTGGTATAAAAATTATTATTTATATTGTTTTCATACTCGTTTGGACCGGTAACACCTAGAATAACATACTGATTTTTATTGGCAGAAAAAGTGGCTCTTTGGTGCCAGAAACGGGCAATTCCGATAAGCACTTCCAATCCTTTTTCAGGAATATAAGAGTAGTCGCCAGTAAATCGATAGTAGTTGAAAATAGCAAAGGCTATGGCTCCATTTCTATGAATTTCTTCAAATGTAATTTCCCATTCGTTATGGCATTCTTCGCCATTCATAGTTACCATTGGATACAATGCAGCGCCATTATTAAATCCTAATTTGGCAGCATTTTCAATTGCTTTATCCAACTGATTGTAACGGTAAGTCAATAAATTTCTTGCTACATTTTGATCTTTTGTAGCCATATAAAATGGAATGCAATAGGCTTCAGTATCCCAATAGGTTGATCCTCCATATTTTTCTCCAGTAAATCCTTTAGGTCCGATATTCAATCGGGAATCTTTTCCTAAATAAGTCTGATTTAACTGAAAAATATTGAATCTAATCCCTTGTTGTGCTTTGATATCTCCATCAATAGTGATGTCTGACATTTCCCAAATTTTAGCCCAAGCTTGAATTTGTTTTTCTAACAATTGGTTGTAACCAAAGGCTAAAGCGTTATCAATTACATTAATTGCAGCGCTTTCGGTATCAATATGATTTAAAGAAACAGTGTATCCACCCATTTTTTCAATAGATACAACGTCACCTTTATTGGCATTTACGATATAATCAAATTGAATTTTTTCTGAATCAGAATGGTTGTTATCCGGAATCGCATTTTGATTATTCTCATTTATAAAAATTTTATTTTGCATAAATGTAGTGGCTACAAAATGCGTTTTAAAGGTTTGCGCCGTTACAAATCCCGTATTACCATAATTTTTCACTGATATAGGTTCCCAGAATTTTTCTTCCCAGTTGGCATCTTCATTGGTAACTCCAGCGTCAATATAGGGTTTAAAAATAATTTTCGAGTCTTTATTTAAAGGTTTTATCTCATATTTAATTACACCTAATTCATCTATATCTAAAGATAGAAAACGACGAATGTTAACTGAAATTTCAGTATCATTTTGTAAAGTAGCTTCAAAAGAACGGCTGTACCAACCTTCTTTCATATTTAATTCTCTGCGGAAATTAAGTAACGCTTTACAAGTGTTTAAATCAAGAGCTTCACCGTTGATTTCAATATCAATTCCAATCCAATTTGGAGCATTTAATACTTTTGCAAAATATTCAGGATAGCCATTTTTCCACCATCCCACTTTTGTTTTGTCAGGGTAATAAATCCCCGCAATATAACTTCCTTGGAAAGTTTTTCCAGAATATTTTTCTTCAAAATTAGCGCGTTGCCCCATTGCCCCATTTCCAATACTGAAAAGGCTTTCAGACGATTTTACACTATTTTTGTCAAATCCTTCTTCTATAATTGACCAATTATTTGGCTTTATATAATCTTGGTTCATTTTTTTTAATTTATAGATTGAAAAATCAAAAATTTAGAGATTTTCTCTTATTTTTTGAATCTTTAAATCATTGAATCTTTTAATTTTTAAATAACTTTTCGATAAATTCTGTTCCTATTTGAGTAGAATCTTCAAAAATATAATTGGCTTCGAATAATATTTCTTTTTCGCCAATTCCAATACTGATCATATTTGCAGTATTGGCGGCTTGAATTCCAGCCACTGAATCTTCAAATACTATTGAATTTTCATTTTCAACTCCTAATTTTCTTGCCGCCTGCAAAAAAACTTCTGGATCGGGTTTGGCATTAGTTACATCATTTCCATCTACAATAGCATCGAAATAATTCAATATTCCTGTTTTTTCTAAAATAGGTCTTGCATTTTTACTTGCAGATCCTAAAGCAATTTTTTGATTGTTGGCCTTCAAAAATTTTAAAATTGGGAGTATTCCCGGCAACAATTCCCTTTCATCCATGGTAACTAAATAGGACAAATAGGTTTCATTTTTTTGAATCAACCATTTGTTTTTGTCTTCTTGCGAAGCAGTCACTTTCCCTAATTCTAAAATTATATCAAGTGATCGAACTCGGCTCACGCCTTTTAAAAGTTCATTGTCATGTAATGTAAATTCGATTCCGAGTTGGGTGGCTATTTGCTGCCAAGCAATAAAATGATATTTGGCAGTGTCAACAATTACACCATCTAAATCGAAAATAAAGGCTTTTTTATTCATTATACTCTTTAATCTGAAATGGCGTTTTTATCTGTAATCAAAAGGGTACTAACTCCACCTAAAACTAAAGAAATCCCAGCTAAAGTCATTGCATGAATGGAATCATTACCGATTAGTTTGTATAGTAAATTGATTCCTCCCAAAGCAGCAACGATTTGTGGAATTACAATAAACATGTTAAATAATCCCATCATAGTTCCCATTTTCTTAGGATCTACGGCACTAGATAACATGGCATATGGCATGGATAAAATACTACCCCACGAAATTCCAATTAAAATAAAGGAATAAAGTAAGGTTTCTGGTGTTGAATAAAACATCATAATAAAACCAAGACCTCCCAATAGTAAGGAAATGCTATGAATGTATTTTCTGTTTATTTTTCTCTTTGCAGTATAGAATGTTAGCAATAAAGCAAACGCCATCGATGACAATCCGTAAACTCCCATTGAGGAACCTACTAAATTTGCAGCATCTTGGTATTTGTCATTGGCAATATCGAAAGCTTCTGCATCTCCTTTTTTGGATAAATCATAATTTTTTTCGATTGGAGCTGGCGCCTTATACACATATTCTGTCAATGCTGGCGTGGCCATACTCCACATAGTAAAAAAGGCGAACCAACTGAAAAACTGGATGAGTCCTAATTGTTTCATGGTGGAAGGCATTCCTTTTAAACTAGTTGAAATGTCTTTAAAAAAATTAGCTTGTTTCTTCTCTTTTTCAAAAACGGAAATATCTTCTGGAGGATATTCTTTAGTGGTAAAAATGGTGTATAGGATACTTGTAATAAAAACAAAAGCTCCAATTGCAAAACCCACTTTTACAGACATGGGCAAAATCCCTGCGTCTGCTTCATTTGGAACACCAAATTGATCCAACATCCAAGGCAAATTACTTGCAATCCAAGTTCCAATTCCAATGATTAATGTTTGCATTACAAATCCATACGATCTTTGAGAATTGGGAAGTTTGTCGGCAACAAGCGCCCGAAAAGGCTCCATACTGATGTTAATGGAAGCGTCTAAAACCCACAATAATCCGGAAGCAATCCAAAGAGAAGGAGAATTAGGCACTAAAAATAAGGCTAAAGTGCTCAAAATTGCACCAATTAGAAAGAACGGTTTGCGTCTTCCAAATTTTGGATGCCAAGTATTGTCAGATAGGTAGCCAATTATTGGTTGAACAATTAGGCCTGTAAGTGGGGCTGCAATCCAAAGCATTGGGATTGCATCTTGTTCTGCTCCTAAAGTTTGGAAAATTCTAGACATGAATCCTCCTTGGAGAGCAAAACCAAATTGTATCCCTAAGAAACCAAAACTCATGTTCCAAATTTCCCAGAAACTTAATTTACGCTTTTCCATTATCGTTTTTTAAAAATGATTTGAACGATAAGCGCGATGCTTATCAAAACTTATTTTAAATTTTCGAAGTAAAAATATAAGCTTTGATAATAAGGCGTAAATATATAATTTTTTTTAAAACAAAAATAAATTGGAGTAATTTATTACGATTTTGTTGATTCTCTTTCTACTAATTCGGTTTCAATTACTTCGGTTCGGTAGTGTTCGTCAATTTCGCCTTCTTTATTTTCAATGTCTTCGGCTTCCAATCGATCGATGAGCATTTTGGCAGCTTTGGCACCCATTTTAACTCCTTCTTGACCAACAGTAGTGATGCTTGGAGAGGAATATTTAGAAATCAAACCGTCGGTAAATCCAATAATTGATAATTCTTCAGGGATTTTTATTCCTAAACGGGTAGCCACTTTGATTGCCGTAACTGCAAATAATTCATTAACCGCAAAAATCGCTTCAGGAGATTTTGTCTTTAATAATTGCTCAATAGAATCCTCGTAATGTTCTGTATCTTCTATTCGAATAATGAGACTTTCATCTACTTTTATATCATTATTTTTTAGCGCATTTATATAACCTTCTGTTCTTAATTTCCCTACACTCACATAATCAACTGTGGTAATAAGTGCAATTTTTTTTAGTCCTTTATCGATGAAAAATTGGGTAGCATTAAAGGCAGCCAAATGGTCATTAATGATCACTTTATCACAAAGAATGTCGTTGGTAACTCGGTCAAACATTACCACTGGCATCCCTTGATTAATTACTTCGGTAATATGGTGAAAATCTTTTTTTTGTTGAGTTTCTTTGGAAAGCGACATGATAAAACCATCGATATTCCCATTGGCAAGCATTTCCATATTGATGACTTCTTTGTCAAATGATTCGTCCGAAAGGCAGATAATTACATTGTAACCATTTTCATTTGCTATCTGTTCTACACCGCTGATTATAGTGGTAAAAAAGTGATGAATAATTTCAGGAATTATGATGCAAATGGTTTTCGTTTTTCGGTTTTTTAGACTTAACGCGATATTATTTGGTTTGTAATTATAGAATTTTGCAAATGCTTGTACTTTCTGCCGTGTGTCTTCACTGATTTCCAGGCTATTACGTAATGATTTTGATACTGTTGAGATAGAGACATCGAGTTCTCTAGCAATTTGTTTTAAGGTAATTTTTTTCTTCATAAGAAAATGATAAATTAATATTTGATAATTTAGTATACAAATTTTTTAATTATGTGTAAATTTAGGATTAAAATGAATTAAAATCAATAAACTTTTCAACACTATCACGTTTTCGTAAACTTAATTTTATATTTTTGTTTTGTCTTTGTTAAATTATTTATAAATTTATTTTTCGAAGTATAAATATAAGCAAAAAAATCAATTTTTAACTTAAACAAAATGTATGAAAACAATTTACAAAAAGTTGTTATTTTTATTCTTACTACTTCCGTTTAGTGTTCTGGCTCAGAGCAATTTAAGTGGAGTTGTTCTTGATAAAACATCAGGGCAACCTTTACCAGGGGTAAATGTAGTAGTATCGGGAGCATCAAAAGGTGTTGCCACAGATTTAGATGGAAAATTTCAATTGTCAAAAGTAGTGAAAGGCGACAAAATCGTTTTTTCATTTATTGGATTTAAATCCGAAACAATTGTCTTTACAAATCAATCTTCAATTACTGTTAGTCTTCAAGAAGATGCTAACCAATTAAGCGAAGTAGTTGTTCAAGTAGGTTATGGTACTGTTAAGAAGAAAGACGCTACGGGGTCTTTGACTACCATTACTACTAAAGACTTCAACAAAGGAGCCAATGTAACTGCCGAAAATTTATTAAACGGTAGAGTGGCAGGTCTTACAATTAATACTAGTGGTGCTCCTGGTTCAGGATCACAAATTAGAATTCGTGGTGGAGCTTCTTTAAGTGCAAGTAACGAACCATTAATTGTTATTGATGGATTGCCAATTGACAATAGTACTTCAGTGGGTGCTACTTCGATTTTATCTTCTTTAAACCCATCTACAATCGAGTCGATGACCGTATTGAAAGATGCCTCTGCAACTGCTATTTATGGTTCTAGAGCATCTAATGGGGTTATTATCATTACTACTAAAAAAGGAGGTAAAAATCTTGAAGTAGAATACAACTTCCAATTAGGTTTTGGAAGAAAAGTGAACCAGGTAAGTGTTTTTAGTGCTGACGAATATAGAAATATTGTAGGAGTGAGACAAAATCAATTGCTTGCCGCAGATCCAAATACTGGAGTTAACCTTCCAAACTTATTGGGAACTGCTAATACTAATTGGCAAGATGAAATTTACAGAACTGCCGAAATGGTTGATCAATCATTTACTGTAAAAGGTAGTTTATTTGATAAAATTCCATCTCGTTTAACTGTTGGTAAAACTTTTCAAGAGGGTTTACGTTTAACCAATCAATTCGAAAGAAATACGGTTGGTTTAGCAATTAATCCTACTTTCTTTAAAGATCACTTAAAAGTAAGATTAAACGCCAATTATTCTAATGAGAAAAATAGATTTGCTGACGGAGTAGAAGGTTCTGCTATTCGTTTTGATCCAACTCAACCGGTATACAATCCTGCTAATACTAACTATGGTGGATATTTTGAATATACCGCTACACCAAACGGTTTGCCAGTAATTAATGCTCCTTGGAATCCAGTGGCTCAATTAATGCAAACACATGATCATGGTACATTTAGAAGAACTTTCGGGAATTTAGAAGTGGATTATAAATTACCTTTCTTACCTGAGTTAAGAGCGGTGGTGAATGTTGGATACGACAGCAGTAATGGTGATCGTATGAGAACAGTAGATACTAATAGTAGATCTGCCTATAACGGAAACGTTAAAACAGGGGTTAAAGAAAATCAAACAGAAACCAAATCAAATAAATTATTTGACGGGTATTTAGTTTACAACAAAAATTTCTCTGATCTAGCTTTTGAAGCTACAGCAGGTTATTCTTACCAAAAATTCCAAAGAGAAAGTTTCAATAGTTTTAACGTATTAAATCCTAACTCTCAAGTACCAGATGTAAATACCTATGGAGATCAAGTGTTAGTGAGTTTCTTCGGAAGAACTAACTTGACTTTTAAAGATAAATACTTAATGACCTTAACGTATAGAAGAGACGGTTCATCAGAATTTAGTCCAGAAAATCGTTGGGGGAATTTCCCAGCTGCTGCTTTAGCATGGAAAATGAAAGAAGAAAACTTCTTGAAAGATTCAAAAGTATTTAGTGACTTAAAATTACGATTAGGATGGGGTGTTACTGGACAAAAAGATATGGGTTCGGCTAACTTCTTATACTTAGAGCCTTATTCAATAGGAAATAGTAATTCACAATATGTTTTTGGAACTGTGCCAACTAACCTTGCTGTGCCAACATTTAGAAATGTTAACATTAAATGGGAGGAAACCACTACTGCTAACGTAGGTTTTGATTTTGGTTTCTTTAATAACAGATTAACAGGAAGTGTAGAAGCCTTCTCAAAGGTTTCTAAAAATTTATTATCTTATGCAGCTATTTCAGACGGATCTAACTTTAGTAATGCAGGTTTCCAAAACATAGGAACCTTAAGTTCTAAAGGTTTTGAAGTTACTTTAAACGCCGCAATTGTTAAAACGAATGATTTTAACTGGAATGTAAATTTCAATGCTACTAAATTTGAAAGAAGAATTGACGAATTGGCTTTAGGGTCAGACGTTCTAACTGGAGGAATTGGTGGTGGAACAGGAGGAACTATCCAAATTTTTAGCCAAGGATACACTCCAAATTCATTCTATGTTTTCAAACAATTATATGATGTTAATGGAGCACCAATTCAAGGAGCGTATGCTGATTTGAATGGGGATGGAATTGTAAATAACAGCGATAGATACATTAAATACAATGGAGATCCAGATTTTACTTTCGGATTTGCTTCTAATTTTAATTACAAAAATCTTGATTTCTCTTTTAACTTAAGAGCAAATTTAGGTAATCACATTTATAACAACATCAACTCAGTAAGTGCTTACTATAGTTTAGTTCAAAACAATACCGTATTAGGAAATATTCCAACTTCTGTTTTAGACACTAACTTTATTCAGCCAGGAAGTTTAGGAACGCAATCTGATATTTTTATTGAGAATGCTTCTTTCTTAAGAATGGATAACATAACTCTAGGTTATACTTTCCCAAAATGGTTAGAAGGAAAAGCTAGTTTACGAATTAGCGCAGGTGTTCAAAATGCATTTGTATTAACTAAATACAGTGGATTAGATCCTGAGATTACCAACAATGGTATTGATAATACAATTTATCCAAGACCAAGAACGCTTTTATTTGGAGCTAACATTAAATTTTAATACAGAAAAAAATGAAAAATCTATTTAAACTATCTTATTTAGCGTTGGCATTGTCTGTACTTTCTTGTACTGACGATTTGAACACTATACCTAAAGATGATGATCAATTTTTATCTGATGAATTCTTCTCAACGGAAGCTTCGTACAAACAAGGTTTGGCAGGAGTTTATGGGAATTTATCATTAACTGGTACAACAGGAGCTGGATCATCAAATATTTCGGGAATCGATGCTGGAACTAGCCAGTATGGGAGATGTCTTTGGTACATGCAAGATTTATCAACAGACGAAGTAATCTGGTCGTATGAAAATGACCCAGGAACTGCAGATATTCAAAGAACAAACTGGACTGCTTCTAACCCAATATTCAGAGGAATGTATGGAAGAGCAATGTTCCAAGTAGCGTTAGTAAATGAATATTTAAGACAAACTACAGATTCTAAATTAAATTCTAGAGGAGTTTCTGCTGCTACTAGAGCTGATATTCAAAAATATCGTGCTGAGGTTAGAGTGCTTAGAGCTTTAGCTTACTACCATATTATGGATATGTTTGGAAAAGCCGCATTTGTGACTGAAAATGATCCGGTAGGTGATTACAGAGGGCCACAATACGACAGACAACAATTATTTAATTTTATCGAATCGGAGTTAGTAGCTTTAGAAAATGATGCTAATTTAACGAACGCAAAAGCCAATGAATTTGGTAGAGCGGACAAAGGATTAGCATGGATGATTTTAGCTAAAATGTATTTGAACCACGAAAGTTATTTTGGAACTCCTAAATACAATGAGTGTGTTACTTACGCTAACAAAGTAATTGGAGGTGGTTATTCATTAGCAACAAGCTACAGACATAATTTCATGGCAGATAGCAATACGAATAGTGCTAGAAATGAAATTATCTTCCCTTTACAATCAGACGGTAGAACAACTCAAAACTATGGTCCAACTACGGTAATCATTAATGGTCAAGTTGGTTCAATGGAAGGAAACGGAGCATCTCTAGGCGTAGGCGGATGGGGTGGAGCTTTGCGTGTGAGAAAACAATTTGGAGATAAATTTGCTGATGCTGCATTTGCAACTGACGAGAGAAAAACGTTAATCACTGCGGGTAGAAATCCAATTATTACAACTGTATCTGATAGAGATAGTGGTTATATTATTACTAAATTTTCTAACAAAACTTCAACAGGAGCTAACGGTTCTGACCAAGGATTTGTAGATACTGACTTCCCATTATTCCGTTTAGGAGACGTTTACTTAATGCTAGCAGAATGTCAATTAAGAGGAGCAACAGGGGTTACTGCTTCACAAGCTTTAGGTTACGTTAACTCATTGAGAACAAGAGCTAATGGGCAAACAATTGCGGCTAGCGCATTAACTTTAGATTTTATTTTAGATGAGCGTTTAAGAGAATTACACTGGGAAGCTCATAGAAGACAAGATTTAATTCGTTTTGGTAAATTTACTGGAGGAAGCTACAATTGGGCATGGAAAGGAAACGGGGTAAACGGAATTGCAATTCCTGCACACTTTAATTTATTCCCTCTGCCAGCTGAAAGTGTTGCTGCTAATCCAAATTTAATTCAAAATACAGGTTACTAATAACTAAGTTTAATAAATAAATACTTTAAAATGAAAAATACATTTAAAATTATCATAGCTGCAATCGTATTTGCAACTTTAGGATCTTGTTCGGATGAACAAAATTACCAATTAGCACAGGCGAAAGGTAGTTTCTCAATTTTAACACCACAAACAGGAGCTTCAACGGTTTTAACTCCTGCTTTAGCAACTAACCCTGCTATTACAATGACATGGAGTGCTGCTGATTTCACCACTCCAACGCAAGTAGATTATACAGTAGAAATTGCAGTAACAGGAACTAGTTTTGCTGCTATTACTCCAGCTGGAACTACAACTGCTACTAACCTTACTTGGAGCGTTGCTGATTTAAACGGAGCAGTTCTTTCTGCAGGTTTAAGACCATTCACTCAAGGAAGTATTGACATTCGTGTTAAAGCGGCAGTGGGAAGTGTAGTTCAATATTCAAACACTATCAATGTGTTAATCACTCCTTATACTACTGCTTTACCAACTATTGCAGTACCAGGAAATCACCAAGGATGGACACCAGGAACGGCTGCTAAATTAGCTTCTGCTGGTTACGGACAAACTAACTATGAAGGTTATGTGTGGTTAGATGGTGGATTTAAATTTGTTGCTCCTGATAACGCAGGAAACTTCAACTGGGGTAATGACGATTGGGGTGATGACGGAACATTCACTAATAAATTGAGATTAACAAATGAGGTAAATTGTAACGCTGTACCAGCTGGATACTACAGATTGAAAGCCAATACAACTGCACTTACTTATTCTCAAGAAAGAACAACTTGGGCTATTATCGGAAACGGTACCCCAGGAGGTTGGGGAACAGATACTCCAATGACTTACAATCCAACAACTAGAAAATGGACTGTAACAGTAACATTATCTGCTCAATCTGCTCCAAACGATGGAATGAAATTCAGAGCTAATGGAGCTTGGACATTAAACTATGGAGATACAGGAGCTGATGGTTCTCTTGACGAAGGAGGAACTAACATCAGTACTCCAGCGGGAACTAAAACAATTACTTTAGACTTAAGTAACCCAAGAGTTTACACTTACACAATCCAATAATTTATATTATTATTTATATAAAAGGGCTTTCATCTGAAAGCCCTTTTTAAAATATTTTAATATCATGAAAAAAATTTACTTTATTTTTTGTTTTATTTCTGCCTTAGGGTTTTCTCAAGTTTCTTGGCAAGGTGGAGTTACCCCAGAATCAAATCAGTCGGCAACGATTTTATTTGATAAATCAGGTACAGGATTAGCTGCCTACAATGGAACAATCTATGCGCACACCGGAGTTACTTTAAATGGCACAGCTTGGTCTAATGTAATTGGGAGTTGGGGGAATAATTCCTTACAGCCTTCATTGACTTTAGTTTCTGGCACCATTTATAAATTAATATTAACCCCTACAATTTTAAACTATTATGGAGTTACTACTGGATCAGTTACTAAAATTAATATGGTTTTTAGAAGTGATACAGGTACAGCGCAAACAGTAGATTTAGAATTAAATGTTGGTGCATTCCAATCTACATTAGTTCAACCAACTGTAAATAGCACCACAGTAATAAATTCTGGAGGAAGTTTATCTATCTCTGCTAATAATACCGGTGGAAATGCAAGTTATAATTTAAAAGCAAACGGAGTAAGTATCAATACTGTGGCGAGTGCTACTAACTATACTTTTACTCACTCAAATATTACAACCAACCAAAACTATGAATTGGTTATTTCCTTAGGAGGAGCTACTCAATCTAGGTTTTTTAATGTAATGGTTAATCCAGGTACAGTAAATCAAGCACTACCCTCAAACGCATTAGTAGATGGAATAAATTATAATTCAGATACGTCTAAGGCAACTTTGGTAGTAGACGCACCTGGAAAAGATTTTGTATATGTGGCAGGTAGCTTTAACAACTATCAACCTACCGCTAATTTTGCAATGAAAAAAGATCCTGCTTCCGGAAAATTTTGGTTAGAATTAACAGGTCTAACTCCTGGAGTAAATTACAATTACCAATATTGGGTGGTTGATATGACTCCAATTGCAGGTTCTCCAGCATTAGTAAAAACGGCAGATCCTTATTCAACTTTGGTTTTATCACCATTTGATGATCCGTACATTCCAGCTTCTACTTATCCAAATTTACCAGTATATCCCGCTGGTCAAGAAAGAGAAGTTACGGTATTAAAAACGGGAGAAACGCCTTACAATTGGCAGGTAACCAATTTTAACAAACCTAAAAAAGAAGATTTAATAGTATATGAAGTTTTAATTAGAGATTTTGATCAATCTAGAAGTTTTCAAGGATTGATAGATAGAATTAATTATTTCAAAAACCTTAAGGTAAATGCCATTCAACTAATGCCAGTTATGGAATTTGAAGGTAATGAAAGTTGGGGCTACAATACTTCTTATCATATGGCTTTAGATAAATTTTACGGTCCTAAAGAGAAAATGAAAGAGTTTGTTGATTTATGTCACCAAAATGGAATAGCTGTAATTCTAGATATTGCATTAAACCATGCTTTTGGAAGAAATGCAATGAATAGAATGTGGATGAATGATCCTGATGGCGATGGCTGGGGCGGACCTGCATCTGACAGTCCCTATTTTAATATGGTTGCCACGCACAGTTACAGTGTTGGAAGTGATTTTAATCACCAACAATCGCGTACTCAAAATTATACAAGACGGGTAGTAAAACAATGGATTGAAGAATTTAAAATTGACGGATTCCGTTGGGATTTAACCAAAGGCTTTACACAAAATGCTACCGGTAGTGAAGCCAATACAAATGCTTATCAGCAAGATAGAGTAGATGTTTTGAAAAACTATGCTGATTATTCATGGAGTTTAGACCCAACTCATTATGCTATTTTCGAACATTTAGGTGCGGATAATGAAGAAAAAGAATGGGCAAACTATAGATTATCAGAAACACCAAGTAAAGGAGTAATGATGTGGAGTGAAATGACCTATGCCTATACTCAACTAATTGAAGGTTTTGCAAGTGGAGCAGATATTTATAGAATTGGTAGTGATGCACATTCAGGGTTTTTGGGTAAACGAGTGATGGGTTATCCAGAAAGCCATGATAAAGAAAGATTAATGTATAGCGCGATGACTTATGGAAATTCTGGAGGAACGGCTTCTCCATTTGGAAATTTGAACAACGCCTTGGGAAGAATGTCTGCTATTGGAGCTACCTCATTGTTAATTCCAGGTCCAAAAATGATTTGGCATTTTGCAGCTTTAGGGATGCAAAACTCGATTTATGATTGTAATAATGGAACAGTCAATACTGAATCTGACCCTACGCCTGGAGATTGTAAATTAAATACAAAGCCTCAGCCTCAATGGACAGGAAATTGGCTTGGTGTTACCGAGAGAGCTAAAATTTATAACGATTGGGCTAAAATGAATTTTCTAAAAATTACCGAACCGGTTTTTGAAGGAAGTTATGCGATTAGTCCAGATGGTAATAATGTGAAACAGAGAATTTATGTTTATGACAATGCATTGCCGTCTACTCAATTAAAAAATGTAGTTATTTTAGCAAACTTTTCAGTAGCCAATTTAACAATTGTACCCTCGTTTCCGTATACTGGAACATGGTATAATTTGATGGATAACTCAAGTATTAACGTTACCGATGTAAACGCTCCTATTGCAGTTAATGCGGGTCAGTACTTTGTATATGGAAATAAATTGCCTGTATTAAATAGCAGTGATTATGAAATTACGAAATCGATAAGCCTTTCTCCAAATCCAACTTCAAATTATTTCACATTAAGTCACAATACCACTAATGTTGAAATTTATTCGCTGACGGGACAATTGGTGAAAAATTTTAAAAGTAATTTCACTAGTGAATCACAATTTGAAATTGGCGATTTAAATAATGGGATTTATCTTGTTAAGGTTGTCGATACTAACGATAGAGTAACAACTTTAAAGTTAGTTAAAAAATAAATAGTTTATTTTTATTAGTTATAATTAAGGCCATTTGTTTCAGAATGCCTCCAAAAAGGTAGATACTATTTGGGGGCATTTTAATTGAAATAAAAGCGATTATAATAAACCTTACATGCAGAATAAAATTAATTAGAAGAAGTTTACCTTAACTGTGAAATTATCTCTGCAGTTCAGAAAACATATTAGAAAGTACCAATTCCGTCAAATCAAGAAAAAATATCCGAGTGACTAAAGCGGAATTATTTGAAAAACTTGATAATTATAAAAAGTGTTTAGACAATGGATTTATTTTATGAGAAGAATACTATATATTAAAAAATTAAAGTTCACCTTCTTTTATTAAAAATAGCTCAATGTTAATTATTTTTTTAGCTTAACTAGTTGATTTACAAAATAAATTTAGTATCATTGTTTTAAATTATTAAAATCACAACTATGAAAAACACTACTTTA
Organism: Bacteroidota bacterium; assembly: GCA_947460615.1. Classification (GTDB taxonomy): domain Bacteria; phylum Bacteroidota; class Bacteroidia; order Flavobacteriales; family Flavobacteriaceae; genus Flavobacterium. Next base: position 18,922 of record CANHHG010000006.1, on the reverse strand, counting down.
CTTGCAATATTTTTTGTGGCATTTCAGATGAATTCACAAACTATAGTTCCTACAACACCTCAGAATAAAAAGGTAATTCTAGAAGAATTTACAGGTGTTAATTGTGTGTATTGCCCAGATGGACATACCATAGCTAATTCTATTAAAAATGCTAATCCAACTAATGTTTTTTTAATTAATGTACATGTTGGAGGCTTTGCAACACCAACTTCTGGACAGCCAGACTTTAGAACTCCATTTGGTTCAAGTATAGCGAACCAAAGTGGGCTAACAGGTTATCCAGCAGGAACAGTAAATCGTATGGTTTTCCCAGGAAATGCTCAAAACGGAGGAACAGGAACAGCCATGAGTAGAAGCAAATGGGGAACTGCTTCAAATCAAATCATTACGCAATCTTCGTATGTAAATTTGGCCACTACTGCCACTATTAATGTAAGCACTAGGTTACTAACAGTTTTGGTAGAAGCATATTACACTGGTTCTAGCCCAGTAGCTGCCAATAATTTAAATGTAGCATTTTTACAGAATAATACCATTGGTCCTCAGACCGGAGGAAATTTGGGTAATAACTACAATCACCAACACAGACTTATTCACATGTTGACTGGGCAGTGGGGTGAGGTTATTAATACAACTACCTCAGGAACTTTTGTCACAAGAACCTACACTTACACCATACCCCCTGCATACAATAATATTATTGCTGAAATGGGTGAATTTGAAATTGTTGCATTTATGGCTGAAGGTCAACAAAATATTATTTCAGGTAACGGTACAGTTCCTACTTATTCGGGATTGGCTGCAAATGATGTTAAGGTAAAAGAAGTTGAAAGTATAGAAAATCAATGTACAACCTCTATTTCACCAAAAATTAAAATCCAAAATTACGGCCAAGCGGCATTAACTACTTTACCAATTACATATAGTATCAATGGTGGTACACCACAAGTTTATAACTGGACGGGTAATTTGGTTTCATTTGCAAAACAAACGGTTACTTTGCCTGCAATTACTTATAATTTATTAAACACTAACACTTTAAACGTATCTATACCAGCAGATGCAAATGTTTCTGACAATACAGGTTCTGTTACTTTTGCAAAAGCAGCCATTACTTCGCAAACAAATATTACAATTAGTATAACACTTGATCAATATGGATCCGAAACGTCTTGGCAATTATTAAATTCTTCTAATTTGCCTGTGGTTTCAAGTCCAACTTATACAGATTCTGCAGCTGCAGGTTCCTACCCTCAGCCTAATATAGACATAACATTGCCTTTTGATTGTTACAGATTTGTCATCAATGATTCATATGGAGATGGTATGGTTGGTAACTATGGCACAGGGTCTTATCAGGTCTTAGTAAATGGTGTTTTGATTCCAGGAATTGAGGGGGGCTCTTTTGGTTCATCTGAGACAAAGGTATTCCAAGTGGCTAATATTCTTGGTGTAGAAGATTTCACTACAAACGAAATTACATTGTACCCAAATCCTTCGAATGGTATTTTCACAATCAATACACAATTACCAACAAATGTAATTGCAATTGACGTAACAGGAAAAGAAGTTTATAGAATGTTAAACGTTAAAAATCAAACTACTTTAAATTTATCACAACTTCAAAAAGGACTTTACTTATTGAAATTGAGTAATGAATTAGGAGTACAAACTAAAAAAATAATTATTGAATAATTAATTTAAAAAACCATGAAAAAAATTGCAATTCTTTTATTCGTTGTTATTTCAGTTGTTAGTTGCACTAAAGAAGATACTCAAACAGTAGTTAATAATTCACTTAAAGTCATAAATAAAACTTCAGGTGAAGAAATTAAAGATGGTGATGTACTCACTTTTAATTCAATTTCATCTCAAGGAAGTGGCAATATGTTAAAATTTTATTTTAAAAATACTTCTGCTACTCCAATAAATACAAAAATTAGGTTTGTTTCTTTTAGTGGAGTCCCTGACTCTAGTTATTTAAGTATATGCATTGGCGCGCAATGTTTGTCTTCAATTGCTACGGGTTATTCATATCCATTAAATTCGGAGCCAATAATAACCGTTCCAGCAAATGGAACTATTGGATATATTGAAGACTATAAAATTTTTAATACTTCAACTCCAATTCCTCCAGCAACCGCAGTTAATTATAATTTCGAAGCATTTCAACACGACGCAAACGGTAATGAAGTAGGAAACAAAGTTAGATTTACTTATAAATATCAGCAATAAGACTAATAAAATTTTTATTTATTAAAGTGAGTCCATTAGGCTCACTTTTTTTATTAATTGAAAATAGTTATTAACACGAAAACGTTGTAGTTACGATATTGATATTTTTATTAAAGGTTTTTTTATAATTTTATGTCAATTATGTTATAAAATTATTGATTATGAGGAAAATTTACTTAATTACTTTACTTTGTTTATTGTTTTCTAAAGGATTTTCACAAATATGGGTCAATTCTTTAACTTCCGGAAGGCCAATTGCTACTTATTATACAGGAGATAGAATTTCTACACCTTGGTATTTTCAATTTGAAATAGGACAGGCTTCTTGGAATAGTTCTGAAGTTGGATTAGGACAAAATTCTGATGGTTTTACTGGATGGAATTGGTCTGCAGCATCTTGGTATCAAGATGGAACAGGTTCTAATAAAAGAGTACAAAGAAATATTGGGAATTTTCAATTTACAGCTTCTGGACCATGGTTTGTTGTTGGAAGGGCTAAAGCGAACGCTGGAGATAATTTCACTTATGCAGATGAAGGAGGATGGACTAATAATACACTATTAAATACAAGTACTTCTTCAGGGTCCTGCCCTTATTTCTCTGTTTCCGATTTATCAAATCCTACAAACCAAATTGCTATAACTAATTCAGACAGTCAGTTAACCCTGAGTTGGGCACGATGGAATAATAAAAATGTAATGATCGTTAGAAGATTAACATCAGCTGCAAACAGCGATGTGCCGTCAGCAGGGACTGCTTATACTGTTGGAGTTGGCGCGCCACAACTTGGAACAGGTACCGTAGTGTACAACAGTAATGGTTCAACTTTAACGGATACAAATCTAACACCTGGTCAAAGTTACACGTACACTCTATACTCTGAAAATAACAGTTATTATAGTTCTGGAATAGCTTGTTCCGGAATTACTTCTGTTACTTGGAATGGAACAAGTTGGTCCAATACTAGTGGTCCTACTTCTTCAACAGACGCAATTATAGACGGAGATTACTCCACAACGGCTAACGGTGTTTTTACAGCAAAAACTTTAACGGTCAATGCTTCTAAATCGTTTACCATTAATAGTGGTAACACGATCACGGTTGCTGGAGCAATTACTGACAATGGTAATTTAGTTGTTCAAAACAATGCCAACTTAATTCAAACCAATACTACCCCAGTAACTAATACCGGGAGTATAGCAGTGAATAGAAACAGTTCCAACATCCAATTGTATGATTATACCTTATGGAGTTCACCAGTGGCAGGACAAAAATTAAAAGCGTTTTCACCCGACACCCTTGATGCTCGTTTTTATTCTTATAATTCAGGAACTAATTTATACAATGTAGTTTCTGCACCAGCAACGACCGACTTTGCTTCAGCAACGGGTTATTTAATTCGGACTCCTAACACTTGGACCGCTTCAACCCCTACAACATTTAATGGGGTATTTACCGGAGTGCCAAATAATGGAGATATTCCATTTACAATGTCTGTGGGTGCTTCAGGATTTAGATATAATTTAGTAGGAAACCCTTATCCGTCTCCCATTTCTATTGCTTCTTTTGTAAGTGATAATTCAACTATTACTGGAACTTTATATTTCTGGAGAAAAACTAATGGAACCGGTACGGCTTATTGTACTTATACCGGATCTACTTTTACAACCAATGGTAATGCACAAGCTGCGAATCCAAATGGAATTATCCAAACCGGTCAAGGATTTTTTGTTGAAGCCAATGGATCAGGAACTGCTTTATTGTTTAAAAACTCACAAAGAGTTTCCAACACAGCGGGTCAGTTTTTTAGAACGAATAATGTTATTGAAAACAATAGAATTTGGTTGAACGCTACCAATACTTCTGGCGCTTTTTCTCAAATGGCGGTAGGATACATGACCGATGCAACTCCAAATGTAGATTCATTGGACGGAAAATACATTAATGATTCGCCATTCGCCTTAACCTCTTTAATTGGTTCAGAAGAATTTACCATTCAAGGTCGTGCCTTGCCTTTTTCAACTTCAGATAGTATTTCTCTAGGGTTTAAAACAGACGCGGCAGGAAACTATACCATTGCCATTGACCACGTAGATGGATTGTTCAGCTCGGGCCAAGCCATTTACCTTAAAGACAATTTACTTAATACCGTTACTGAATTAAGTGCTGGAAGTTATTCCTTTGCAAGCGCTGTGGGTACCTTTAATTCTAGATTTGAATTGGTATTCCAAAGAGTATTAGGAAATAACAATCCAGAATTTACAAGTAATAATGTGGTTGCGTTTAATGACCATGGCGAAGTTAAAATTAACTCTGGAAGTACCGTTATGGATCAAGTTCGAGTGTATGATTTACAAGGTCGTTTATTGGTAGAGAAAAAACAAATCAATGCCACTGAAACGAGTGTCACAACAACGGCTGTAAACCAAATATTGCTGCTTGAAATTACAGGAGCTAACGGAATTAAAGTAACTAAAAAAATGATTCAATAACGAGATAAAATAAGAAACCATGAAAAAAAGTTTATTGAAATTTATTGTATATAATTTATTTATTTTATCGAGCTGGAGTGCTCTTGCACAACTACCAGGAAGCGAAGATTCATCAGGAACAGGAAATCTAGAAAATACGGATAACGTGGCGCCAATAAATGATTATTTGATTCTAATGTTACTTGCTGGAGTTTTATTTAGTTTTTATATGTTTAAAAAGAAATTAACCTCGATAAAGAATTAATTTAATAATACATAAAAACAAAAAATCCCTAATTACTAAAATTGATTAGGGATGTTTTTTAGATTTACTACAAGAATCAAAATCGAAACCCATATATTTTAATCATTTACGACATTTAATAAAAACTTAATAAAATAGTTAAATCAGAAATTAAGGCGTTTATATTATTATTTGATACGTTAAATAATATTATTAATTGTTTAACTTAATTTCTCAAATTTATTATTCAGGTTCAAATTATTAATTTGTAGTATTAATTATTACTTTTGTTAATTAATGCAAAATAATAATTTAATTTATGTATTTAATTGATTATTAATATGTAAATTTTAATTTTGATGTTGAATAAAATATTAATAAAATAAAAAAAATAATTTATGAAATCTATTGTTAAATATTCGCTAGTAATTGCAGCTCTAACTATCATTTCTTCTTCTTGTGGTTCAAAAAAAGTTTCTGCAACAGAAAATTCAAAAGAAATTGTTTTACCGATTAAGAATTTCAAATCTGATAAATCATTTGTTAGATCAATTTCTAGTGGTACGAGTCCAAACATGTCATTTGCAAAGGAACTAGCTTTCAAAAATGCTGTTAACGAAATTGCAAAAAGTATTGATGTAAGAGTAAAGTCATTTTTAGAAGATTATGCTAGACAATCTGAAATTGATTCTTCGATAGATTATAAGTCTGAGGCTGAACGTATGGCAACAATCTCTACAAATCAAGCTTTAAAAAATACTAAAATTGTGGAAGAAAAAATCTTTCAAAATTCAGACAAAACTTACACTTATTGGGTAGGAGTTGAATTAAGCAAAGAAGATTTATTTAATTCTTTGAAAAATAATATTTCCTCTTCAAAAATTAAAGCACTTCATGCTGAAAAAGTTGAATTTAGAGATGCTTTCAATAAGAATTTTGATGAGAACTAAAATGAAAAAAATATTTTTTTCTTTAATAGGTTTAATTTTTTTATATTCTTGTTCCCCCTCTTTAAATAAGAAAAGTAAACAGCCAAAATGGCTGAGCGAATCTTATAGGAATCTGGTATTTCCATCTGATCAATATTATGTGAATTTTGATCAAAAAAAACTAGGAGATTTTGCCTCTAAGTCAGATAAAGAAAAAAAGAATGAGTTTAGTAGAGATTTGGAAACGCAATTGGTAAAACAAATTGTTGATAAGATTTCATTCTCTACCTCCTCTTCGGAGCTTCAAACCGAGAATAAAAAAATCGATTATATTTCATCAGTTCTTCGTGAATCTTCACAATCCGCTTCTGCTACTTTAATAGGCAAACAAGAAGACTATTATATAGACAAACAAAATAAGACAATTTCAGCCATTATCTATGTTAAAAAATCTGTTTTAGCCAATGGATATAAAGTAACTTTAAATTCTAAGATAGATTTAGTAAAAAATAAAATTGATAATTATTTATCAAATAATTATACAGACGGCAATTCTCCACTAAACGAAATAAATGCTGAAATTAAATTGATTCAAAATGATTTAGAAGTTTATTCAATCATTATTTCGTCAACGGATCCAATATTAAATGAGAAATACAATACGATGTATGCTGCTTATTTAAAATTGAATTCGGTTTACGGAAATTATTCTATAAAAATAGAAAGCTTGATTAATGAAGCAGATCAATTGTATCAGAGGGAATCAAGTTATGAAAGTATTATTGCAAAATTAAATGAGGCGTTATTGTATGATGCTAATAATGACAAAGTCTTAAACAAAATTAAAGACTATAAATCTAAATGGACTGCAAAGTTAACCTCAGAATTGAATTCAAAAATTAGTAATAAAGATTATAATTCTGCTATTAAGATTTTGGATAAATTAATATTGGTTGATCAAAATAATGATTCCGTTTATAGAGAACAACAAAAAAATGTAATTGAGGATTATTTTAATGAAACAACTATTAATATTAAAAGTTTATTAAAAAACGGATCGTTGAATGAGGGGTTAAAGCAACTAAATAATATAGCTAAATATTCCTATGTTGATATTAATGAATATAATAATATTAAATCACAGTTAGAAGAAATTAGCATTGATAATGCTATTGCAACCATTGAGAATTATATTTATGATAAAAATTATGAAGTTGCTGCGAGTTATTGTAAGAAAAATTTGAATTTATATCCAAAAGACAAAAAATTAAAACAATTGTTTGAGGAAGTTTTGACTTTAGTTAGTGAAAGTAAAAAAACAGAGTTAATGAAAACTCGTCCTACCCGATATGTAATTGAATTAAATTACAGTTTAACTCATTTACCTGAAATTATTCAAAATAAAAACAACCCTAATCTTACCCCACTAGATGTAAATAAAATTGAATTAAATAATCAATTAAGAAATTTTGAACTTGGGATTTATAAAAAAATCAATATAACTGAAAAGAAAACTAATTCTGGAGGGAAACCTAAATTTTCATATTCTCAACTTGGTGTAAGAGTTGGCTATTTAGATCTTTCAAAACAACCTTTCTACCTTACTGGCACCACCTTACCAAACCCCTTTTATTATAAAGAAAGCAAAATAACTCAGATTGAGGCAAGTTTTATTTGGCGACGTTTTTTTATGTTTAATTTGGGTTATTTGATGGAAACGTTACCAGAAATCAAACCAGATTTTAGTATTTTTGGTAAAGAAAATAATTATTTATGTTCTACAGTCGGATTAAGAATTCCTTTTGATTTCATTCATTTAACGGCTGATGTTACAGGATTCTCTAATGGAGGTGAAATATCGAAAGTTTATGCTAAAGCTGGAATATCGATTAATATTGGATTAAGTAAAAAATTTAATGATCAAGATAAACAATATATTGAAAACGAAGTTACTAAATTAAGAAATAATTAAAAATGAATGTTATGAAAAAAATCGCAGTTCTTTTTGTTGTATTACAAGTAATATTAAGTTGTAGTCTTTTTAAATCATCCAATGACTTAGAGTTAATTCCTTTCGAACAAAAAGGGAAATATGGGTATTTTGATTTAGAGGGCAAAATTGTTATTAATCCTCAATTTGATTTTGCTACTGCTTTCAGAGACGATTTAGCATTAGTAAGATTATCAGGGGACAATAATAAATGGGGTTATATTGATAAAAAGGGAAAATTTGTAATTAATGCTACTTATAAAGATGCTACTGTTTTTCAAGATGGCTTGGCATGGGTTGTATCGGATAACGCTGCACCATCAGCAATTGAAAAAAACGGGGAGATCAAGTTTACTCTTAAACAAGCAAATGAAGTTCATTTGTTTTCAGAAAGTTTAGCAGGTTATTCTGTTCAAGACACCACAAACCTTGAAACATGGGGATTTGTTGACAAATCTGGAACTATAATAGTCAATCCTCAATTTAGTTATGTTGGAGAATTTAGCGAGAGTAAATGCGCGGTAAAAAACAAAGAAGGTAAATGGGGTTTTATCGATAAATCAGGGAAAATAATTATTAATTATCAATTTGATGAAGTTGAAAAATTCAAAAATGGAAAAGCAGTAGTCTATTTAGATAATAAGGCGGGAGTGATTGATGAAGATGGGAAATATATTATTAACCCTCAATATAGATATGCTAAAAATGATGGAGATTTATTCTTAATCGCTCAAGAGGATAAGTATGGCTGGTGTGATGAAGAAGGAAAATTTGTTATCAATCCGCAATTTGATTCTGGACAACCATTTAATGAAAGTAAATTAGCTTGTATTGAAAGCGGTAACAAATATGGCTATATAGATGACGCTGCTAAAATAATAATTAACCCTCAATTTGATTATGCTTCACCATTTTTTGGAAAAGTTGCTTTGGTTAGATTAGGAGATAAATTTGGATTAATAGATGAAGAAGGTAAATACAAAGTCAATCCTCAGTTTGATGGAATTGGACTTGATTTATTTGCATTTTTTAATAATACAAGTTTAAAAGAGTCTATAACTACAGATTTCTTAGATGTCAATGCGATTCTTAATGTAATTAATATTGATCGCCCTGAAAATCTTAGTTTTAATGATGGATTTAATGCTATTATTTCAAAATTGAATAAAACAGCAGATGATTTTAGTGCCTATAGCACGAATCATTCTGTATTTAATTCTAAAAAGATTAACAACGACGCCGATTATTCCTTTATGTTTACTGGTAATGTAAAAGCAATGAATAATGACACCTATGAGTTTTATATTACAGATGAAAAGCCTCAGACTTTTGTATATAATATAAGTTTACATGGTAAAGCCTATGGTAAAGCAGAATCCATACAAAAAGCATTTGAAAATAAATTAACAGGTTTTACCAATATCAAAAAAGGATATGCTCAAGGTAGATATGCTAGTATTTTTAAAGGGCCGAATTCTTACATAATCACCTGGAATACAGGAAGTAGTCAGCCGTTATTTTATATTTGCAATAAGAATTTTGACATCTCTCATTTTTCTAGTTTAATTGTTGCAGATAAAGAAAGTCCTGTTGCAGAAGAAAGTGATTATGTAGAAGAACCTTATTACGAAGAAGTGGCACCTGTGGATACAACAACTTATGCAGAAGGAGCAGATTAATTACAACCCAACCAACTGCCTAAAGTAACGTAAAGTGAATGACTCTCTTTGATAAATTTATTATGAAAAAAAAATTATTAATTTCCTTATTATTTGTTTTTTGCCTTCAATTAGAAGTTAATGCTCAATTTCGTCAACTTCGTTTAGCTAACGAAGAATTAGTGAAAGAAAATTTTGACAAGAAAAAAGTACTCGAAAAAATTGAAAAATATGAAAAAGACAATGGAATAAAGCCGGAGTCTAAATATATTAGAAGCAAATACATGCGTAAAGTTTCTGATAATATTCAAACGATAGACAGTGCTTACACCTACTTTTTGGAAGCTTTTAGTGGCATTGAGTCGTATGATCCAAAAATAAATGAGGAACTCTGTAAGGACATTATTTTATGTCAGACAAATAATACCATGGAAAATAATGAGTTTGAATCTTTGTTATTTTCAAGATATACTAAAGAGTATGATCTAAGTACCATTGAATCTTTTCTTGATAAATACCCGAAAAATCTATTTCATAATAAAGCAATTAATGTGAGAGATAGCTTGGAATTTGAAAAATTAAAGCCATTAAATGACGAATTTGTTTTAAACGAGTTTTTGAAAAAAAGACCAACCACTAAATTTTATTATCAGGCTGAAGATTTAATGTTTACTGTTGCTTTCAATAAGGCTAAAGAATCAAATTCTGTAGAGAAATATAAAAATTACATCATTACTTATCCAAATTCTCCAAAATTAAATGACGCGATTGACTTTGTTAGTTCAAAAAATTGGGAAGAAATTGAGAACAAAAACAATAAAGAATTATATCAAAAATTTGTAAAGGATTATCCAACAAGTAAATTTATTGGGCAAGCAAATCAAAAAATAGAAGAGATAGATTGGAATTCTGCAATTGATTCAGATAGCTTGACTAATTTTGAAAACTTTGCGGCCAATTACCCAAACTCAAGTAAAATAGAGTTAGCCAATAGTAAAATTAAAGAATATAAAGAAATTGTATTGCCCTATTTAACCAAAAATAAGAAATATAATTTACTCAATATTGGGACCCTTAAATTTATTGGAGACGTTGAATATGATTCAATGTTGGCATTGCCAAAAGGAAAATTTATCGTTTCAAAATATAAGAAGTATGGGGTAATTGACAATTTAGCGAATAAAATAATTCCAACTACCTATGATTGTATTGATAATACAGGTGATTTTTTTATTGCTAAACTAGGAAAGAACCATGGAGTACTAAATGATCTTGGGGAGAAAGTAATTGATTTTTCATTCGAATCCATCACCAAAACGGATAATAATAATTTTATAGTAACTAAGAATATTAATAATGTTAATAGTACTTATGGGTTAATTTCCCCTAAAGGCGAAGGAATTCTAGAAGCAATATATTCCAGTATTTCAGAAATTGATGCATCCACATTCAATGTTACTTTGAATAGCCAAAGCTATCTAGTAGATCTAAATGGAACTGTTAAATCTCAAAAATATAATTCTATAGAGCCTTTAAGCTATGTTAGCGCTACAAATTTATATTACAAAGTAGAATTAAAAAAGAAACAAGGCTTAATCAATAAAAATGGAGAAGTGGTTATACCATTATCCTATGAATCGATAAATGAAGCTGGAGACTACTTTATTGTTAGTAATACCCTTCCAAAATTGGGAACTCTATATGGGATTATTGATCAAAAAGGGAAAGTACTTTTAGACTTTAAGTATAAAAATATAGATCATTGTGGTAAAAGTTTGTTTTCAATTAATACGAATGCCACACCAAAATCTACGGTTACTAATTGTAAATTATACCATTTAACTTCTAATTCCTTTTTAACAAAAGACAGTTTTGATTCTATTGACAAAATAGAAAATGGGTTATTACAAGTTCAAAAAAATGAACTAATTGGTTATATTAACGAACTTGGTGAAACGGTAGTTAGTCCAGTTTATCAACTTTATTATGGTGAACCACAGGGGATGGTGCCTGACGGATATGAAACTGAAGAAGAAAAATGTTTTGTGAGTTCTAATTTTGTTGAGAATATTTCTTATCATGAAGTGTATGATAAACCAGAATTATTACTAGTTCAATTAGGTGATAAAATTGGGTATATCAATTTCAAAGGAGAAATAATCATACCAATAATCTATAATTTTGGGGGTTATTTTTACAAAGGTTTGACGGTGGTCACTGATGAAAATGAGAAAACGAGTATTATAGACAACAAAGGGGAAGTTATTTTAGAAAATGCTCAAATATTGTATTATTATGATAATTCAAAATATGCTTTGGCGAGACAAGAAAATACGTTCTATAAAATAGATACTCAAACTCATAAAGCAGAACTATATAATCTAATGAAAGAAATGGACTACATTGATCATTACAAGAAATATAAGATTATTACCTATAAAGACATGCCTGTTTATGTGACTTATAAAGATCAAGTATTAATGGCTAAAGGAATCGATTTTTCTGATTATAATTATAACAAGAAAGTAAATGAAGCCAGAAATTTATATTATTCAGCAGAATACGATAAAGCTATTTCTGAACTTAAGTCATTGTTTAATGAAAAAAGAGATGTTTATGAAGTTCCATTATTATTAGGAAGATGTTACAAAGAAAAAGGAGATACATATTCTGCAATAGATTATTTCAATCAAGCAGTTGCAATAGATCCAAATAATACCGAAGCTTATTATGACAGATATCAATTGAATTGGAAGAGAAATTATTGGAGCGATACAAAAAATGATATTATCAAAATAATGAGTTTAAGTTCTGAATATGATGAATCTTTAATGTTCAATTTAGGTTATTCCAACAGTAATTTAAACAATAATAAAGAGGCTTTTGATAATTATTGTAAAGTTTTAAAAAATAATCCTAAACATTCTGCAGCCTATAACAATAGAGGGGCGATATACGCAGATAGAGGGGAAAGTCAATTGGCACTAAATGATTATATGAATGCGTTGAAAAACAGTAAATACGAAAGTGATGAATCCAAAGGTTTGTATCTTAATAATGCAGCTAATCAATTAAACAAACTAAATAAAAAATCGGAAGCTTGTGTGTATTGGTCTAAAGGGGCAGCCTTAGGTAACGCCGAATGTATTCGTAATAAAAAGTACAATTGTAAGTAGTATGAAACACCTTTTCTATCTAGCTATCTTTTTGTTTTTTGAAGGCGTAATTGCCCAAACAGATACTAATAATAAAGAATCCGATCTTTTTTATAAAGAAGACAATACGGAAGATAATACAGGTAGTAAAATAAACAATCCTGTATCAGTAAAAAAAGTAAATTTTGAAAAGTCCAATTACAATGATTTTATCAATAATAATAAACCCATTTTTTTAACTGGAAAATCTTCAAAACCATTAAAAGAAGCAGGTTATTATGAAGGTGATAAAATAGAATTATATTATAATTCTATTTATGAAATTGAAAATTATTCAAATGAATTAAAGAAAATACCACTTGACCAAAGAGAAATATTATATTTTTCTGGAGTAATTAATGCCGATGTCATTGAAGCAAAATCAAAATCCAGGACCTATTATGTGTATAAAGTCGCATTTGATTATAATCAAGTTAGCAGCGCTCCAATTGAACTAGAGGATGATTTTTTAATTCCAGTGAACTTGTATTTTTCAAATTATAAAAACAATTCTTCGATTCAGCAATCGGTGAGATGTTATGCCAAATCAAGGTTAGAGAATTACAGTTGGAAAAGCGAATTTGATAAACAAGATTATATCAATGTAGTAACTCAGAAAATCCTCAATAATTTAAAACTGAATTCAAGTCAAAATAGTACCAATTATTATAAAATAGTTACGGGAGTTTTTGGGGACTTTAATTTTGATAGTAATACTTATAATGTAGAATTTGATGAGTTAATTGGTGTTTCAAATTTCTTTTATAATGATTTCGATAATAAAATGTTTTATAAAGGAGAAAGAAATTACAATAATTATGTTGAAAGTAATATAGAAATTAAATGCAATCCCACAATTGCCAGACAAATTGCGGATCTTTTCGATTCTGAAAGAAAATTAAACATTAAACTAGAATTAATTCCGAGTTCTTCCAATTCAGATTTATGTAATTGTGGCAGCTGCTATGAAAACAATTTTATGATTAAGTCATTAATTATTTGTCCAGACACCAATTTTAGTGAAAGTAATTCTATTAGAGTTTATTACTAATTTAGATGAAATGGTTTTTATTTTTATTCCTTAATTTAAGCGCTTTTTCACAATCCGATCCCTGTTATTATTTTGAGCAAGAAGCTAAAGTTAAACTCACCACAATTTCAAATAAAATAGCAGGATTTGAAGCTCCATATTATTTATCGAAAAAAGAACTATTTAGCATTGTAAGTCCTGAATATATTACCTATTCAATTCCAATGAATGACTTAGAAGTACTACTTGTAAAGTCTAATATTGTTCTCAATAACGATAAATTCGATTTATCTTTCGGTCCTTTTCAAATGAAAATTAGTTTTATATTAAAAACACTTTCTCAAACTCCGATTAATATTATTAATGACTCTATATTAATAGACATCAAAAACAACCCAACAAAAATAACTTCTAGTCAAATAGATTATTTAAATCAGTTGGAAATTCAATGGAAATTACTGCGATTATTTGAATATAGTAATAAAAAGAGCTACGAAAAATGTTCTTTAAAAGGACTTTATACCCTATATAATCGTGGTGACATTGATAAAAAAGCAACGATTTTCAAAAAAATCAATTGTAGAAACAGCACTTATGAGGATTGGTGCGCTGCATTTATCCATTTTTTATAGAAATAATGAATCAATAAAAATCAAGTGCTCTTTATTTAATAAAGAGCACTTGATTTGGCTTAATCTTATTGTTGCGCAATTTATTTTGTCTTTTTAATGCTACAATAGTGATGTTAAATTTCTCTGCAATTTCTCCTAAAGTATCTCCACTTTTTACTTTATAAGTAATTTTTTTACTTCGTTTTACAAATGCTTTGGTAGGAACTACTTCTACTTTTACTGCAACTGCGGTATCTGTCTCAACATTAACCAGTGCTATCGGTTCTTCAAAGTTTAATTCTTTGCTTTCGGGGTTTTCTAACAAATAGGAAATAGATTTTTTTAAAGCCTCAATTAATAATATTCCTTTTAATTCGGAACCTTTTCCGTTTAAATGAATTCCATCATTCATGGTTAATTTATTTGTTTGCCAAATATCCATTGAATGAGCCCCGCCAGAAACTAAATACCAATCCCAAAAACCACATTGGTTTTCATAAGCAATCGTTTTTACCATTTGAGAAAATAGTTTGCTAGCGGTAATATTTACTCTTTTATAATTCATGTCTTGTGAGGAAGTTAGAATTATTGAGGCCCTAGGATTTGCCTTTTTAACCTTAGCAATTACTTGTTCTATTTCTGATTTTAATTGATCCGGTATTAAATTAGTGTATAGAAAATCATTGGTTCCATAATCAATAATTATCAAATCTGGATTTAAATAAGTAGCTTGTTCTTCATATTTGTCCTCAAACAATACCGATTTATATTGACATGCTCCAACACCTGCATTGTGCCAAATAGCACCTGTTTCATCAAAATTTGACAATGACATTCCGTATAAAATAAATTGATTTTGATTCTCATTAGATTTATGTAATGAAAATTGAATTTTATTAAAATTGGAGGGTAATCGATATTTTAATATATCGCCAGTTTTGGATATCAATTCGGCCGCAATGGAATCTGCCTTAATTATTGGCTCATAACTTTCGGATGCATTGGAATAAAAAACAGTTAAAATAGTATTTTGAGAAGAAGGCGAATTATTGAAAGTTATTTGAAATGACGCTTTTTCATCGACTGTTTTTGCCGTCATTCCACGAACTCCTAAGGGAAGTTTTGGGGGAAGAATATAACTCTTACTATATTCCCAATCACCTGTATGTGTTGATTTATAAAAACTAGCATTATATGATTTTACTATAGAAAATGGCTGAATAAGACCTATCCCTCCATCTCCCAATAATTCTTGAATTAAATGGCGACATTTATTAGGTAAATTTTCATTTTGAAGGTGACTGTCGCCTAAATGCAGCACTGAAAACTTGTTTTTTGAAATCCAATTAGTATAAAAAGCACTTAGTACATTTGGATTTTTAAATTGAATGGCGTTAAAATCGTTATTTATACAGCTTGGTTCGCTTGATTGACTATAAATCAAAGAACAAAATAGTAATAAACATACAACAATTATAGAATTATTACTTTTCATCTTTTTTGTTTGTTAGTGTATCTAACTTTACATTAATTGATTCAGGTTTAACAGGATTTGCAGTGAAATTTGAATTTAAAAATCTGCTTTCCTGATAGGTTGTAAATGAAGAATTAAGTACAAACACATTATGAGCAAACATTAAATTATTAATGCCGTATTTCTTCATAATTGACTTAATATTGTATTTTAAATAGCGATAATCTACTACAAAAACATCTTCATAATGTGCACAAAGAAATGGAGAAAAGGCATTTCCATAGGAATCTTTTACAACAAGTATTTTTTGTCCATTTTTTACGTCTGATTTGATGTGCATTAGTGGGTAATCTCCTCCCAAAAACACTCCATAGGAATTGCCGCCTCTGGCAAATTCAGCGAATAATTTTGTTCTTTTTTCAGTAATTAATTTTTCATCGAAATATGTTGACTTTGTAGTGTTTGGGATTTTAAAATATTCAACATAATCTTTATTTTGTTTTAAATCTTCACTTCTAGTATAATAGTATAAAGTTCCAATAAAGTTGTTGATTTTTTTAATTTCAAATTTATCGATTGACAAAGGTTCTATTCCGGCAGAACTACAAAAACCCAAGTATGCATAATACGCACCTCGCCCTGTCCAATGGTGGTCCGTATTAAAGTAAATGTACTCTTTTTGATGTTTTTCTAATTCCTCATATGCTTTAACACATTTTATTGAAGGATTCATAATGCTGTACAAGTAATTTATACCTGTTTTTTCTCGATCTTTTTTAAATGAACTAGGCAAATTAAAATCAGAACCCACAGGAATTGCCATACAATAAATAGTTACATTAGGACCAAGGGCCGTTTTGTATTTTGAAATTAAAGACGCAAAATTGCTAAGTTTTTTTCTAGACCCACTGTAAATTTGAATTGCTCTGCTTTTGTAAACAATTACCGAGTTTATATTGTTGTACGCCTCACTAGTGGTATCAATTACTGTGGAATCGTTTAATGTTTTATTTCCACTTTTATCACCATACGCAGCATTATTATTTGTTTTTGGCTTAAGTGTTGTTGATTTTTGAAATCCCTTTGATTTGGTGAAATACTGTATTTCTTGATTTTTTATTCCTTTATATTTTTTTAATTCAGAAGCAATCTCAATAATATCATTTCTGTATATAAAATTATCAGAGTAATACAGGTCAATATCTTCAAAATATTTACCTGAAAACAAATTCTCCTTGGTTAAAATAGGGAATTGTTTTAAAGCTCTTTTTTCATCTTCAGATATTTTCTCTTTTGGTAAAACTATAAAAAGCAATCCTACCGTGATCAAAATGGTAACAAACAGAAAGGAGTTTAATCTCGAGTATAGGTTTATAAAAAATGTTTTCATAATTAAAATCTGAAGTAAATAAATGGATTATAGGAACTTCCAACTAATAAAATTACGGAACAAGTTAGTAAAATCACATTAAGAAATAGTGTTATCAAAGGAATGAAATGCTTTAGTAGGCTTATTGAATTGATAAATTTATAAAACCAGGTATATATTGGTATACATAAAATTATTGCAATTCCAAGCCAGTAAATATTTTCAAAAAACATATTCTCAACCTCCAAATTGTAAAGTTCTTGATTCGTGAAATTAAATAATAATTTAATAAAATATAATAATTGATTAAAATCGGTAAAGTAAAAAATTGCCCAACCAATTATGATAAAGAATAATGCATAAATGTGACTTATGACTTTAGGTAATTTATTCAATAAGGCACTTAAAAGTGTTTTTTCAATTAATAATAATATCCCAAAATACAATCCCCAAATAATGAAATTCCAGCTTGCGCCATGCCATAAGCCAGTTAAAGCCCATACAATAAGGATGTTTCTGAAAATATATTTTTTATTACCTCCAAGCGGGATGTAAACGTAATCTTTAAAAAACGTGCCCAAAGAAATATGCCATCTTCTCCAAAAATCAGTTACTGATGTGGATATATAAGGGTACTTAAAATTCTCATGATAGTGAAATCCAAACATCCAACCCAATCCAATTGCCATGTCTGAATAGCCAGAAAAATCAAAGTAAATTTGAATACTATAAGTTATAATCCCTAGCCAGCCTCCCAATACAGTAATATTCGATAAATCATTAGTTAAATAATGAGAACAAATTTCCCCAGCAATATTAGCAATACAGACTTTTTTGAAAAGCCCAATACAAAATCTGGAGACTCCATTATTAAAATCATTCCAGCTAAATATTCGTTCATTAATTTCTTGCGCAATATGAGAATATCTAACTATGGGTCCGGCTACTAATTGATGGTAAAGTGAAACAAATAATAAAAAATTTAAAAATGACTTCTGCGCTTTTACCTCACCTCGATAAACATCAATGGTGTACGAAATAGTTTGAAACGAATAAAAAGAAATTCCAATTGGCATTAAGAAACCTGGTTCTTTGAAGTTTAAATTAGTGATTGCGTTTACATTCTGTACAATAAAATCAGAGTATTTAAAAGTAATTAGAATTCCTAAATTAAAAATCAATGTGCTGTAAAGTCCTAATTTTGCAATGGGTTTGCCCTGATATTTTTCTATAAACAGACCGTTCAAAAAATCAATTAGAGAGGATAAAAGAAGCAATCCTATCCAAATAGGCTCCCCCCAAGCGTAGAAAATAAGTGAAAAAACAACTAAAATAATATTCTTAATTTTTCTGTTTTTAATGGTAAAATAGAAAATTAAATTTAGAGGGAGAAATAAAAAAATAAAAAATAAACTCGAGAATACCATTAGAAAAAAAATTAATTTTTTTGGTGTTTTGAGAACCTATTAAGGGTCAATAAACCACATATTTTGCCAAAAGTAATACTTTTTATATTTAATTGATAAAAGATATTATAATAAATAATGGACTAAACGGAATAAGTAACAGAATTAGAAAAAATTAAGTTTGTAAATATTTTAAAAAACAAAAAATCCCTAACTACCAATGAAGTGATTAGGGATGTTTTTTGTGGTACCTCCAGGGATCGAACCAGGGACACATGGATTTTCAGTCCATTGCTCTACCATCTGAGCTA
>CANHHG010000005.1 GCA_947460615.1 Bacteroidota bacterium | reverse complement strand
GATATTTGGAAAAGATGATTATCTAGCTATTTTTTTGTTTTTGTTATCAATTGGTGTTTTACTTTATTTTTTAAATAAAAATTACAGCCAATATGCCAATTTTTCACTTTTTTTCTTGTTTGAAATTGCTAGAATTCATTCCAATCGGAAAGACCTTGAATTGCTGAAATTAAGCCCTAACTTCAATACAATTCTCTTTCTTGAATATAGTATATATTCTATTCCAATTTTAGTGTTATTATTAATTAATCAAAAATTCATTGGCATAATTTTTATTTTTATTTCCATTGTATTTATCACCCGAATTACAAAAATACACCAACGAATGCTACATTATCCATTTAAAATGTTTGATCCTTTTTGGGTAATTTCATTCAGAAAAAATAAATTAGTGTTATTTTCCCCTTTAATTTTTCTTTTTGGATATATGGGTTTCAAGTATAATAACGAAAATTTATATTATGCTGTATTAGTTTTTTTTGGAGCAATTGCTTCCATTCCTTCTTTTGAAAGAGAAGAAATAATTCACATAAAAGCCAGTTATTTTATCGGAAAAAACTATTTGTTTCAACAATTCAAAGTTAGTTGTTTCAATTTTATTTATTTAGGATTCCTTTTGGGGATTTTATTTGTAATACTTCAACAATGGTTTTTGTTAGCGTTAATACCAATATTACTTTTTTTTCCAATGTTAAACTTACTTTTTAAATATGCTTTTTTTGAGAGAAAGATTATTCATTCCATTTTTTTTGCACTCTTTCTAGGAAATATAATTTATGGATTTCCACTACTTTTAATTCCATTTCTATATTTTAAAGCTATTAAAAACTTAAATAAAATTCAAAATGCTTGATATTTCAATTTCAGAAAAAGAGTTTGCCAACAAGATTATTCTTGAAAACATTAACATTGAAATCCACAAAAATGGGATTTACGGGATTGTGGGGAAAAATGGAGAAGGGAAAACCACACTTTTTAAATGCATGTTATCTCTGACGTCATTTGAAGGGAAAATCAGTTTTGAAAATGAGGCTTTAAAAAGTCAAAAAGCATTATGGTGTCCCACAGAACCTGCTTTATATGAAGAATTAACCGCAACTGAATTTTATGATTTTTATAGGGAATTAACTTCAATGACTTCTAATAATTCCAAAATGATATTTGATGTAACTGAAAACCAATTGATAAAAAATTTCTCTACTGGCATGAAAAAGAAAACGTATCTCAATGCCGTTTTTCAAAATGAATATCCCATTTATATTTTAGACGAACCCTTTAATGGATTGGATTTAGAAGCAAACTATATTTTAGTTCAGTATTTAAAGGAAAAAAGTAAAAGCAGTATAATATTAATTTCCTCACATATATTAGAAATACTTTATGCTAATTGTGAGTCAATATTTGTAATTAAAGACAAGAAGATTGTGAATTTTCAAAAAAGTGATTTTCAAAAAATCGAAGAAAAGCTATTTCAATAAATTATTTTCTTTTACCAGCAAAAAACGATTTCATCAACACCGATGCTTCATTGGCCAAAACCCCTCGAACAACAGTTGTTTTAGGATGCAATTGTGTTCCCATTTTCTCAAAACCTCTGTTTTCATCTCTTGCACCAAACACAATTTTGGAAATCTGACTCCAATACAATGCACCAGCACACATTTGGCAAGGTTCTAAAGTAACATACAAAGTGCAGCCCGTTAGGTATTTTCCGCCAAGGAAATTGGCTGCTGAAGTAATGGCTTGCATTTCTGCATGTGCAGTAACATCATTCAAAAGTTCCGTGAGATTGTGGGTTCTCGCAATGATTTTATTGTCAACCACAATCAAAGCACCCACAGGAATTTCACCTTTTTCAAACGCCAATTCTGCTTCCTGCAAAGCTTTTTTCATGAAATATTCGTCGCTGAAAGGGTTTTCCATAAATACCTTAACCCCAAATAGGGAATTTATTAGTTAAGAACAAAAATACAATTTCAAATCGTACATTTGCATTATGTCGAACAATTTACTTTTAAATATCAATTCTCCCTCCGATTTACGGCTTCTTGGCGAAGGACAACTTCCTCAATTGGCTCAAGAGTTGCGGGATTTTATTATTGATATTGTTGCCGTAAAAGAAGGGCATTTAGGCGCTAGCTTAGGCGTTATAGAATTAACCATCGCCCTGCATTATATTTTTGATACTCCAAATGATTTATTAGTTTGGGATGTTGGTCATCAAGCCTATGGTCACAAAATTCTTACCGGCAGAAGAGATAATTTTCATACCAACCGACAACTAAACGGAATTTCAGGATTTCCAAAACGCAGTGAAAGTGATTACGATACTTTTGGCGTTGGTCACTCTTCAACTTCAATATCAGCTGCTTTAGGAATGGCAATTGCTTCCAATTTGAAAGGGGATTTCAACAAACATCATATTGCGGTTATTGGCGATGCCTCAATAGCTTCCGGAATGGCGTTTGAAGGATTGAATCACGCCGGAGTTACCGATGCCAATTTATTAGTGATTCTAAACGATAATGCCATTGGAATTGATCCAAGTGTTGGGGCATTGAAAAACTATTTAACTGCAGTAAAAGAAGGAAAAAATCCAAGGGAAAACAACATGATCAAATCCCTAAATTTTGATTATTCCGGGCCAATTGATGGAAACGATATTTATGCAGTTTTAAAAGAATTAAAACGATTACAGAAAATAAAAGGACCTAAATTCCTTCATATAATTACAACTAAAGGAAAAGGACTTCAACAAGCCGAAGACAATCAAGTGCAATACCATGCCCCCGGGAAATTTGATAAAATCACCGGAGATATTATTCCAAAATCGGAGCAACATTTACCACCAAAATACCAAGATGTTTTTGGATTAACGGTATTGGATTTGGCGAAAGCCAATTTTAAAATAATAGGAATTACTCCTGCAATGCCTACTGGTAGTTCTCTAAAATTCATGATGGATGAGTTTCCAAAACGCGCTTTTGATGTTGGAATTGCTGAGCAACACGCGGTAACCTTAGCTGCGGGAATGTCCACTCAAGGAATGATTGTTTTTTGTAATATCTATTCTACCTTTTTGCAACGTGCTTATGATCAAGTTATTCACGATGTCGCTTTACAAAATCTTCCTGTAATTTTCTGTTTGGATAGAGCAGGTTTGGTTGGGGAAGATGGTGCAACGCATCATGGGGTTTTTGATTTGGCTTATTTGCGGTGTATTCCCAACCTAATTGTGTATTCACCAATGAACGAAATCGCGCTTCGGAATATTTTATATACTGCTCAACTGGGCTTGAATCACCCCATTGCAATTCGATATCCTAGAGGTAGAGGGCAAATTGTTGATTGGCAAAAGCCCTATATGAAATTGGAAATAGGCAAAGCCAATTATTTAAAAAAAGGAACAAATACCGCTGTTTTATCAAATGGACCAATAGGGAATTCTGTTACATTGGCATTAGCCAAATTGAATAACCCAGAAGCGATAGCACACTATGATTTTGCATTTGTAAAACCATTAGACGAAAGCACATTGCATACTATTTTTAATGAATATAAAAAAATAATTACTCTAGAAGATGGAGTAATAAAAGGGGGATTTGGAAGCGCTATTTTAGAATTTGCATCACAAAATAATTACTCAAACCTAGTTCTAAATTTGGGAATCCCTGATGAATTTATTGAGCAAGGAACAATAGAAGAGTTACATCAATATTGTAAAATAGATGTTGACAGTCTAACTTCCCTATTTTCATAAAAAAATCCAACCATTTTCATGATTGGAATATTTTATTCAACAGTATAAAATTAGTTTTTGATGATTTTTTGAGAATAATTTAATTCATCCCCTGAAATTCTAAGCACGTATATTCCAGATTCTAAAGCCTTTAAATCAATTGCTTTTTCTGAATTAAAGAATTCATTTTTAGCGGTATAAACTTCTCTTCCGTTCAAATCAACCACTTGAATAGACACCTTTCCAGCGTATTGATTGATGTTGATTGTAAATATGCCTTCGGAAGGATTTGGAGAAATTACAACCCCTTTTTTATTTGAAAAGTCTTCATTTGCCAATGTTCTAGCGGTAAATAATCCAGAGAAAACACCTCTACCATAAGTGGATGCATACACGGCATTGTCATCTCTTAAATCCAAATCAGTAACTTTCACATTACTCATTCCGTTGAACGATTGATACCAAGTAGGAGAAGCGTTATCAAACGAATTGGTATACCAAACACCAAGATCCGTTCCCACGATCACTTCATTAAGTTTTAATGGGTTTTGTAAAATACATTTTACGGGCATATCTGGCAAGTTACCTTCTTTGTTTTGCCATGTTAATCCACGATCGGTACTATACCAAATGCTAACCACATTATAATTATGAAAAGTTACAAAAATTTCATTTTCAGATTGACCAAATTCAACATCCGAAACGCTTCCTACAAAACCGGGTCCCGTTATATCTGTCCAGGTTACAGTAGTATCTGCATTTAAAGAAATTAATACCTTTCCATTTCTGAAACCTGCCAATAAAGTTGTTGCCGACTCTGGAGTTGAATATTTAGATACAGTTAATGCAGTTGGTGAACTTGTAATTAAAGCCGAATTGGTAAAAGTTGTCTTTCCTACCGTGCCACTTTTTAAATTAGTATATCTTCTAATTCCATATACTGGTGTTGCTCCAGGAACAGTGTAGTCAGAAAACAAGATGTCTTTACTAGAATCTAAAGCCATAGGGCAAATAAATGCACCGTTACTGGCAGATTCGCTATTAATTACTCTAGTTGCCCCAGCAATTGTTCTGTAATTAATACTTTGGTTATAGACATAGTTGGTAATGTAATAATTATCTACGTCTTGATCAAACATCGAAAATGCACCATCGCCTCCTTGAATTCTTACACTATTATTTGCATTTGCCGAAGCTCCCGCAAAATACTGTGTACCATTATCTTGAGCACCTGCAACAAAATAGTCTCCAGTTCCAACGCCAGAGGGACCTACACCAACGGTATAAAATTGAGTAACGTTAAAACCTGAATTTCGTGACGTTATTCCAGAATTACTTGTTGCAGTGGATAAGCTTCCACCATAATATACCCCACCGTCATTTCCAAAAACAGCAATATTTGAATTTCCTGGCTTGAACGTCATAGCATGTTGATCCGAGTGAACATTGGTAGTCCAATTTGATATTGTTGTCCATGAATTTCCCCCGTTAGACGATCTATATAAATCGATTCCCCCTACATAAACCGTTTGGTCGTTACTTGGATCTGCTTCAATCATTAAGTTATACCATCCCTGACCTCCTGTAAAACCATAAGTTGTTTCTCTTGTTTCATTTCCAACAGGTAAAGAAGTAAGAGTTGTTGTAGCAAAACCATCTGTGGTTTTAATAATTTGTACTTCAACACCATCAGTTGCAGTAGCTTGATTTAGTTGTGCTAACACATAAATAAGGTTAGGGTTGGTTGCAGAAGGTTCAATTTCAACCCTCTCGCCACCGCCATTTCCAGTTACAGTATATTTATCAATAAACGTTGCTCCCCCATCAGTTGAACAAAAAATCTTTCCTCCCCCATCTGAAAAACTAAAGCTATTTTTAGTTGAAATCCATATTTTATTATCCGCACCAATTTCTATATCATTTGGGCAATGCCTATTTTGATTTGGGGTAAGTGGCATTGTTAATTGAGTCCAAGTAGAGCCTCCATTGACAGATTTATATACACCATAAGCATCAGATCCCATAAAGGTAGTTGAGTTTGATGGGCCATAATAAGAATCAGCTGCAGCTACATATATCTCTGAAATTCCGGCATTATTTCGAATAGCAATTTTATTAATATGTTGAATTCCAGGAACTACACTGCCTGTAATTGCTCCAGAAATGCTTGGATTTAAAGTTGCATTAACTACTCCTGAAGTCAAAGCAGTTTCTAAAAGATTTCCATCTGCTTGAGAAATCATTACTGATGGAATAGTAATTGTTGGATCTGATCCGCCAATTCCAGCAGGAGGGCCAGGTACATTATTCATAATTATTACAGCAATTGCTCCTGCATTTTGAGCGTTTAATACTTTTACAGCAAAAGAACAAACCCCCCTTCTTATTAATGCTATCTTTCCATTTAAAGCTGAAGAATTAATTAATCCATTACATCCTAGTGTTGGTGCCGACGACCCATCTGAAACTAAAACGACATTTGAAGTTATTGCTGATGTAATTCTTGGGCCAAAAGATAAATTGGGGTAGCATGGGTAATTTCCAGCTATTAAAGAAGGACTATTTATAGTTACATTACTTGCAGATTGAAAAGCGGTCACACCGGTCACCCCTCCGAGTACCCTAGTCCAAGTTGCACCAGCATTAATTGATTTCCAAACTCCATTTCCACCTGCATCTCCAGCGGTGTAACATTCTCCAGTTCCAACATAAAAAATATTCGTATTATTTGGATCAAAAGCAAGGCTAGAGACATTTAAATTATCCGCAATGTTAACTCTATCCCATGTAGAACCTGCGTTTGAAATGGCAGTATTTTTCCATAAGCCACCACTTACTCCACCTGCAAAAACCGTTTCACGTGTTGGATCATTTGGATCAAACATTATTGCCCTTGTTCTACCTCCAACATTTGTTGGGCCTCTTTCCACCCAACTATTATCTACTGCGTCTCCTGGAACCCTACCTGAAGCAAGTAAGCGCTGTCTTTCAACTAATAATTCTTTTCTAATAACCTCTAAATTTTCAGGTGTTGGTCTACCTAAAAAAGGATTCATAGTTAATTCCCACTCATTTTCATAATATTTATTTGGAGGAATACCATTTGTTTGGTTGTTACCTTGCTTTGCGTTTTTTATTTTTAAAAAGGGACTGTGCTCTTGATAATAAGCCAATTTTTTTCTTAATTCAATCGTTTTTTTGCTTGCCTTCTCTATTTTGTTTTTTTTATTTGTAGCGGATAAATCATCAGCTTTTTTTTCTGTTTGAGAAAAACCAGACACTAAAAACAAAATAGTGAAAATGGAAGTGAGAAATTTATTTATCATAATTTGAATTTTTTTTTAACTTTTTGACGCATTTATGGTGTTAAATAATATGTAAGCGTTTCCGTCGGTTAGTAAAGAAATAAAATGACAAATATGGAGTAATCGGTCGTATAAATTATCTTTTTCAACTCTGAATTTTTCTGGAAGTAATTCTAAAACTAAACTGTCAAAATTAGAGGCTTTTCCCTCGTAACTATTATTGTAAGCAGTAATAAATTTGTCTAAAAGCGTATTAATTATTTGATAACCAGTAAGCTCTTTTTCAATTACTTCTCGGCTTTTGTATATTTTTTTCACACTCAATTTGATAATATCATCCATTTGAGCTTTATATTTACTCTTATCGGTTAGCGCATAAGGGAATTTTCCATTTAAAATAGCCTCTTCGTTTTCAATAAAAACCGTTACAGCATCATTTATCAAACTACCAATTGCAATAGCACGCAAATAACTAATTCGATCTTCTTTTGACGTTAAAGTATTGTATTTATTAGTATCAATACTGTCTTTCACCAAATTTATTAGGTATTCCAATGCATAATCTTCAGAAACTAAACCTAGGTTTATACCGTCTTCAAAATCAATAATTGTATAACAAATATCATCAGCGGCCTCAACTAAATAGGCTAATGGGTGTCGTTCATAACCGATGTCTTTTCCCGATTTATTTGGGATCATACCTAATTCCGTGGCAACATCTTTAAAAAATGCCACATCCGACTGAAAAAAGCCATATTTTTTATCTGCAATTGCTGAGGTTGGTTTTTTAGGCAAACTCTCTTTTGGGTATTTCATAAAAGCCCCTAAAGTAGCGTAGGAAATTCTTAACCCACCATCGTTTCCTGGTCTTGAGCTAGTTAACACAGAGAATCCATTCGCATTTCCTTCAAAATCAATAAGGTCTTGCCATTCTTTATGTGATAATTTAGCTTTGTATTTTTGGCCATTACCAATTGAAAAGTACTCTCCAATTGCTTTTTCTCCAGAATGTCCAAAAGGGGGATTTCCAATGTCGTGAGCTAATGAAGCTGCAGCCACAATTGCTCCAAAATCATTCATTTCAAACCCATGTATTTCATTTAAATAGGGGTATTTTTCAATTATTTTCTTTCCCACTAACCGTCCAATAGAACGCCCTACAACCGAAACTTCAAGACTATGAGTTAGTCGAGTGTGAACAAAATCTGTTTTAGACATTGGGATTACTTGCGTTTTATCTTGTAAACTTCGAAACGCTGATGAAAATATAATTCGGTCATAATCGACTTCAAATCCCAGTCGGGTGTCATCTTGTTCTTTGCGCAAACGCTTAAAACTGTCTCCTTGTCTTTTTAGTGATAATAATTCTTCCCACTTCATTTTGTTTGATATCTTAGGTTCAATTCACGAATATACAAAATAGGATTGAAGTTATTTAATTGCAATTAATATTAATAATTAAATAAAAAAGTAATTCCGTACAATAGTGCTACTTGTCCCTATTATAAAATATCTTATTTTTGCATCTATTCTTGGTGAGTTTCAAGGATTTCAAAAATACAATTATGATACAAAATCCAAAAAGATATACCATAACCGCCGCGCTGCCTTACACTAATGGGCCAATACATATTGGTCATTTGGCTGGCGTTTACGTGCCTTCAGATATATATTCTCGTTATTTGAGATTACAAGATAAAGAGGTTTTGTTTGTTTGCGGAAGCGACGAACACGGTGTTGCAATATCTATGAAAGCCAAAAAAGAAGGGGTAACACCTCAGGAAATCATTGATAAATATGACGGAATAATTCGTCAATCGTTTATTGATTTTGGGATCTCATTTGATAATTATTCAAGAACGTCTTCCAAGATTCATCATGAAACTGCCTCTGAATTTTTCAAAAAATTATATGACAATGGGGATTTTGTTGAGCAGGTAACAGAACAATTGTATGATGCTAAAGCCAATCAATTTTTAGCAGATCGATTTGTAACTGGAACTTGTCCAAAATGTGGACATGAAGAAGCGTATGGTGACCAATGTGAAAAATGTGGTTCTACACTAAATGCAACCGATTTAATTAATCCAAAATCTGCCATTACAGGTGAAATACCCGTTTTGAAATCTACAAAACACTGGTTTTTACCTTTGGACCGATACGATGCTTTTTTGAGAGAATGGATTTTGGTTGGTCATAAAAACGACTGGAAGCCTAATGTTTATGGACAAGTGAAATCTTGGATTGATAGCGGTCTAGAACCTCGAGCGGTTACCAGAGATTTAGATTGGGGAATTGATGTGCCCGTGGAAGGCGCCGAAGGCAAAAAATTATACGTGTGGTTTGACGCCCCAATTGGATATATTTCAGCTTCCAAAGAATGGGCTGCGAGAGAAGGAAAAGATTGGGAACCGTATTGGAAAAATGAAGATACTAAACTGGTACACTTCATAGGAAAAGATAATATTGTATTTCATTGTATTATTTTTCCTGCGATGTTAAAAGCAGAAGGAAGTTATATTTTACCTGATAATGTTCCTGCAAATGAATTCTTGAATTTGGAAGGGGATAAATTATCGACCTCAAAAAATTGGGCGGTTTGGTTGCACGAATATTTGATTGATTTTCCAAATCAGCAAGATGTTTTGAGGTATGCATTGACTTCTAATGCGCCAGAAACTAAGGATAACGATTTTACCTGGAAAGATTTTCAGGCGAGAAATAACAATGAATTGGTTGCGATTTTTGGGAATTTTATCAACCGTGTAGTGGTATTAACCAATAAATTTTACAATGGTATTGTTCCGAATCCGAGTGAATTTTTAGATATTGACAACGCTACTTTAACCGAATTAAAAGCCTATCCAGCGGTAATTTCTAGTTCTTTAGAGCGCTACCGTTTTAGAGAGGCTTTGGGAGAATTAATGAATGTTGCCCGTTTGGGGAATAAATACCTCGCCGACGAAGAGCCTTGGAAAGTAATCAAAGACAACCCAGAAAGAGTACAAACACAAATGTATGTGGCATTGCAAATTGCTGCTGCTTTAAGTTCACTTTGCGAACCTTTTTTACCTTTTACAGCTGTGAAACTTTCGAGAATTCTAAAAATACAGAATAAAATTGATTGGAAAACAGTATCTCAAACTTCGGGATTAATTCCTGAAGGGCACCAAATCGGAGAAGCAGAATTGCTTTTTGCAAAAATTGAAGACGAAGAAATACAAAAACAAATTGACAAATTAGAAGCTACGAAAGTGGCAAATAAAGCGGATAAAAAAATGGCGGAACCTCAAAAAGAAACTATTCAATACGATGATTTTGCTAAAATAGATTTGCGGGTAGGGACAATTCTAGAAGCAGAAAAAATGCCCAAAGCAAATAAATTGCTGATCTTAAAAATCGATACAGGAATTGATATTCGTACCATTGTTTCAGGAATTGCAGAGAGTTTTTCTCCTGAAGAAATTATTGGGAAACGCGTTACGGTTTTAGTGAATTTAGCTCCTAGAAACCTTCGCGGAGTTGACAGTGAAGGAATGATTTTGATGACTACCAATTCAGAAGGGAAATTGGTTTTTGTAAATCCCGATGCCGATGGAGTTGCTAATGGCGAAACAATAAACTAAATGAATCCAAAAATAATTGCTTTTGATGCCGATGATACATTGTGGCACAACGAACCTTATTTCGATGAAGCCCAAGAGCGTTTTTGTGTGTTGTTTCAAGACTATGCTTCAAAGCAAGAAATCTTAGGGCTGATATTAAATCATCAAATTGCCAATTTATCTTTGTATGGATTTGGCATTAAGGCATTTACACTTTCTATGATTGAAACCGCTTTGGAATTAACCAATCATACAATTTCTGGAAGTGGGATTGAAAAAATAATTACAATTGGAAAGGATTTATTGCAAAAACCAGTAGAATTAATTCCAAATGTGGAAAAGGTTTTAATTGAATTGCAAGGAAATTACAAATTGGTTGTTGCCACCAAAGGCGATTTAAAAGACCAACACCGCAAACTTCATGATTCAGGAATTGGGGCTTATTTTCATCACATTGAAGTGATGAGTGATAAAACCGAATTGGATTATCAAAAAATGTTAGGGCGATTGGATTGCGATCCTCAAGATTTTTTAATGATTGGAAATTCACTAAAATCCGATGTTTTACCGATTTTAAATATTGGGGGTTACGGAGTTCACATTCCGTATCACACCACTTGGGAATATGAAAAAATTGATTTTGAAATAAAACACGATAATTTTTATTCCTTTGAAAATATAACAGAGGTCTTGTCGCTTCTTAAATAAAAAAAGCCGCAGTTAACAGAATAACTGAAAACTGCGGCAGCTTTTTACTTACTTCCCAATAGCATTAATTCATCAATTACGACTTCGGTGACGTAGCGTTTTTCACCGTTTTTATCTTCGTAACTTCTATGGGTCAATTTCCCCTCGATGGCGATTTCTTTGCCTTTTACGACATATTTTTCAATGATATCGGCGGTTTTCCCCCAGGCAATCAAACTGTGCCATTGGGTTTCTTCTACTTTTTCGCCTTTTTCGTTTTTGTAATTTTCGTTGGTGGCAACGTTTAACTTGGCTAATTTCTTTCCTCCGTCGAATGTTTTGATTTCTGGATCATTACCAACGTGACCGATTAACTGTACTTTGTTTCTTAATGTGCTCATAGCGTTTTAATTTAAATGGGTTATAAAAAATAATTTTTGTTTTGCCGATACTTGTTTGATTTCGACATTGCAAAGATGTGGCGACTTCCAAAAATTATTCGGTTGTTAACTGTTTACTTTCGGTTGTAGTTGTTTGTAAGCGTTTGTAATTGGAAAATAATAAGTATATTTGATTGATTATAAAAGTTTTAAGACCAAATCTACAAACACAAAGTCAATTCACTTTTAGCCCCGATGACAGAGAAAATCCCATGTTTTTTCATGGATTGAAACGAACAGCGGGAATAGGATTGGTAAAAATAGACTGGCTTTTCGCTTCAAAAAGAAAGTAATAATAGGAGTTTTTAGAACCTTGCAACGACAAAGAAATGAATAAAACGTGTTTAGAATGCAACGACAAAATTGTGGGGCGCGAGGACAAAAAGTTTTGCAGCGACGGTTGTAGGAATTCTTACAACAACAAAATCAATAAGGACAGCACGAATTTTATGCGCAATGTGAACAACAAATTGCGAAAAAATTATCGGGTTTTAGTAGCCTTAAATGTAGAAGGAAAGTCCAAAACCACCCGTGCAAAATTGTTAAGCAAGGGATTTGATTTTGAATTTATCACCAATATTTTGAATACTAAAACGGGGAATACCTATTATTTTATATACGACCAAGGCTATATGGCTTTAGAAAATGATTATTTTATGTTAGTCAAAAAAGACTTTTAATTTAAAATTAATTACAAATGAAAAACAGATTCATAGCCATTTTATCAATACTATTTATTAGTGTAACGATTGGGATAATTTACTTATTAATGATGCCACAATGGGTTTCATCGGACAATTCATTACTTTCCGAATATTCCACCAAAAGAGCTTTGGAAAAAGTGAAAGTTATTTCACAAAATCCCCATTTTATAGGTTCTGACAATCATAAAAAGGTTGGAAATTATTTAGTAAATGAATTAAAAAAAATGGGATTGGAAACCCAAATTCAGGAAGGAACCACTCTTTCTGACTGGGGAAACTTGACGAAATCTAAAAATATATTAGCTAGAATTAAAGGTACTGATAGTTCAAAAGCGTTATTATTGCTGTCGCATTATGATAGCGCTCCACATTCATATTCTCATGGCGCTAGCGATGATGCTTCGGGAATTGCAACTATTTTGGAAGGCGTGCGTGCTTTTTTAGAAAATAAAACATCTCATAAAAACGACATTATCATCCTGTTTTCTGATGCTGAAGAACTAGGCTTAAATGGAGCGGCACTTTTTGTAACCAAAAGTAATTGGGCGAAAGAAGTGGGTTTAGTTTTGAATTTTGAAGCGCGAGGAAGTGCTGGACCAAGCTATATGTTGATGGAAGTAAACAAGGGTAATGCGAATATGGTGAAGGAATTTACGGCCGCCAACCCAAGTTATCCAGTTTCAAATTCCTTGATGTACAGCATTTATAAAATGTTGCCTAACGACACCGATTTGACCGTATTTAGAGAGCAAGGGAAAATTCAGGGATTCAATTTTGCGTTTATCGATGATCATTTTAATTACCATACGGCGCAGGATGACTTCAATCATTTGAGTCCGAAAACAATGGAACACCAAGGAACTTATTTGGTTCCGTTGTTAAATTATTTCTCCAATTCCGATTTGACTTCTCTTCAATCGAGTGAAGATGATGTTTATTTTAATACGCCTTTTAAATTTGTGAGTTACCCTTTTTCCTGGGTTTTCCCAATGGTAATGATCTCGGTTTTCCTATTTTTATTTTTAGTATTTATAGGTCTTGGCAAACGAGTTTTGGTATTTTCAGAAATGGGGAAAGGCTTTTTAATTTTCCTTGGGGCGTTACTAGTTTCTGGAATTACCACTTATTTTGGTTGGAAATTGTTGCTAAAAATTTACCCACAATACAATGATATCCTTCATGGCTTTACCTATAACGGTCACGATTATATTGGTGCGTTTGTGTTTTTGAGTTTGGCGATTTCACTATTGTTTTATTCCAATTCCAATTCGGAAAATAAAACAGAGAATTATTCTGTAGCACCTTTATTTATATGGATTTTAATCAATTTTGCGATTGCATTTTATTTGCCTGGCGCGGGATTTTTAATTATTCCATTGTTTTTCAGTTTGATTATGTTCGCTTATTTTGTTACCACTCAAAAAACCAATCCAATATTGAATTTAATTTTGAGTATTCCCTCTTTAATTATTATAGTTCCATTTATTACAATGTTTCCAATAGGTTTGGGATTAAAAATTTTAACCGGAAGTGCGGTTTTAACTGTTTTGGTTTTTGGTTTGTTGTTACCAATATTTGGATCATTTCCTAGAAAAGGGTTTTGGGCCTTGGTGTTGTTTTTAATCTCAATTGGGTTTTTCATAAAGGCTAGTTTTAATTCTGTTTATTCTATTGGAGCTGCCAAACCGAATAGCTTGCTTTATGTTTATAATGCGGATACGAAAAAAGCAGTATGGGCTACCTATGATTTAAATTTAGACCCTTGGACCAAATTGTACTTAGGAGAAAATCCAAAAGGCGCAGCTGAGTTGAACAAGAATCCATTGTTTAGCAAATATAAATCGGGGTTTACCTATTCCGCTACGGCCGATGTAAAAGACTTAAGCCAACCAAAAATTTCGTTTTTACGAGATAGCATAGCGGGTTCGCAACATTATTATAAAATTAAAATTACGCCAAATCGACCAGTGAATCGATACGATGTTTTTGCCGATGAGAAAATGACTTTTTACAATTTAAAGGCAAATGGAGCTTCGTCATTAGAACAAAAAGGGAGTAGGTATAAACGAAGAGGGAAGAAATTAGTCAGCTATTATGTGGTTGACAATGAGCCGTTGGAATTGCAATTTTCTATTCCTGTTAATGCGGTTTTTGATATGGATTTAATGGAAAGTTCGTTTGATTTAATTACTAATCCAAAATTCAGAATTGCCAAAAGATTGCCTTGGATGATGCCAACACCTTTTGTATTAAACGATGCGGTTGTGATTCAAAAGGAGATTGTTCCACCCAAAGGGATTCGAAAATCCGATAATTTCAAATCTAGGAATTTGACTCCGAAAGATAGTTTGACAGTTAGTGTTGACACTTTAATAACTAAATAATTATAAGCCATGGACATTTCAATATTACAAGCCAAAATACACGAAGTTAGAGGACACAAAGTAATTTTAGATTTTGATTTAGCTCTTCTTTATAAAGTGGAGACTAGAGTTTTGAATCAAGCTGTTAAAAGAAATTCGCTAAGATTCCCAGTAGATTTTATGTTTCAATTGACTATAGAAGAGTTTGAAAATATGTCATCACAATTTGTGATGAGATCCCCATCTAAAAGACCAAAAACCGCATTGCCATTTGCATTTTCTGAACAAGGAATTGCAATGCTAAGCGGTATATTAAATTCAGAAGTTGCAATTAATGTTAATATTGCTATTATGAGAACCTTTGTTATGATAAGAAAATTTGCAATAGAAAATAAAGATTTAAATTTTAAATTATTGGAAATGGAGAGTAAATATGAAAAACAATTTAGTGATATTTATGAAGCATTGAATTTTCTTATAAAAAGAGATGAAACGGAGACAGTTCAAAAAGATAGAAATCAAATAGGTTACAAAAAATAATAATGACAAAAATTAGCATTCTTGGTTGTGGTTGGTTGGGATTGCCTTTGGCGAAAGCTTTAATAGGAAATGGGTTTTCGGTTAAGGGTTCAACGACTTCTTCTGAAAAAATACCGGCACTTCAAAAGGCAACAATTAATCCATATTTGATAGAAATAGGGGAAAATGTACTTCATGGAGAAATTGATAATTTCTTGGAACAAAGCCAGGTTTTAATAATCAACATTCCTCCTAAGTTAAGGGGAAATTCACCTGAAAAATTTGTTTCTAAAATAGAAAACATCCTTCCATTTATTGAAAAATCGGGAATTAAAAAAGTGCTTTTCGTGAGTTCTACTTCTGTTTTTTCTGACGAATGTGAATTCGTTACGGAAGACACCATTCCAAATACAGATACCGAAAGTGGCAAGCAATTGCTAGAATGCGAGAAAATATTGCAAGGGAATCCTCATTTTGAAACGACCATTTTACGTTTTGGAGGGCTCATTGGCGAAGACCGTCATCCTATTTATTTTTTAGCTGGACGAACCAATATTGAAAACCCTGAAGCACCAGTTAATTTGATTCACCTAGAAGATTGCATCGGAATAATATTGAAAATTATTCATGGTAATTGGTGGGGAGAAACGTTCAATGCAGTTGCCCCTTTTCATCCAAGTCGGGAAGTGTATTATTCTCAAAAAGCAAAAGAATATAATTTGGAACCTCCTATCTTTACCCATTCAAAACCTTCCAAGGGGAAAACCATTTTATCTGATAAATTGGAAAACGTTTTGAAATACCAATTTATAAAAGGAAGTTTATAATTGATACCAAAATTAAAATCTATAATTCAGTCGAAAATCACCTCAGTTGGATTGCCCATTTTGGCACTTTGCTGGGTGAGCTTTTTTTGGGGAACCACCTGGATTGCTTCGAAAGAAGGGGTAAAATACATGCCAGCCTTGCAACTTGCAGCTATTCGCCAATTTTTAGGTGCCACCTTATACTTGTCTTATTTTTTATTCAAAAAAGCGCCATGGCCTAAAGGCAAACAATGGAAAACCATTATCATATTGAGCATTTTGAATTTTGTTTTAAGCAATGGTTTAAGCACTTGGGGAGTGAAATACATCAGCAGTGGTTTAGGCGCAATTATAGGCGCTTTGGTGCCGCTTTGGATTGTAATTATTAGTTTATTTAGAGGAGAAAAATTGGTTAAATTGGCAATTGTAGGATTGATTGTTGGTTTTGGAGGAGTATGTGTTATTTTCTACGAACATTTAAGTGATTTCTTGATTTTTGATTTCCGATTTGGGATTATTATATCCATAATTTCAACATTAACATGGGCTTTTGCTACCTTATATACCAAGAAAAAAGCGGCAAGCTTTAACCCTTATTTTAGTTTAGGGATTCAAATGTTTATTTCGAGTATTTTTCTATTTGCTTATTTAGGAGCTACGGGATCGGCAGTGAGTTTATCTACTATTCCATTAATTTCATGGTTTTCAATAGGTTATTTAGTGATTTTTGGATCGGTGCTAACCTTCATTGCTTATATCTATGCTTTGCAACATTTGCCTGCAGAAATCAATAGTATTTACGCTTATATCAATCCAATAATTGCGGTTCTTTTAGGGGCTTATATTTTTGGAGAGCCATTATCGTTAGCCATTGCTATTGGTGGAATAATTACTTTGTTTGGGCTTTATTTGGTCAATAAATCTTTTCAAGATTCGAAAAGCACATAAAAAAATCCCATTTTGAAGTACAAAATGGGATTTTTAAATTTATATAAAATGGGTCATTACCAAATTTTAACTCGTTTTTCAGGAGCAACAAACATTCCGTCCCCTTCTTTAATATTAAATGCAGAATAGAAAGCATCTACGTTTTGAATTGGCACATAGGCGCGGTACATTCCTGGAGAATGTGGATCTGTTTTAACCTGATTTTTTAAAGCTTCGTCTCTCATTTTAGATCTCCAAATAGTTGACCAAGAGATAAAAAATCGTTGCTCAGGAGTATAACTATCAATTAAACCTGGATTACCATTTTCTTTCAAATACAATTGTAATCCGTCGTAAGCAGCATTCACGCCTCCTAAATCACCGATGTTTTCACCCAAAGTAAATTTACCATCTACGTGAGTTCCTGGCAATGGCTCTAAAGCAGAATATTGATCGGCAAGCGCGTCACCAAGAGAGGTAAACTTTGTTAAATCTTCAGCGGTCCACCAGTCAATTAAATTTCCATCTGCATTATATGTTGCACCTTGATCATCAAATCCATGTGAAATTTCATGGCCAATTACTCCTCCAATTCCACCGTAATTTACAGCTTCGTCTGCTTGATAATTATAAAATGGTGGTTGTAATATAGCTGCTGGGAATACAATTTCGTTGTAGGAAGGATTGTAGTAAGCATTAACAGTTTGCGGAGACATTCCCCATTCCGTTTTATCAACAGGTTTTCCCAATTTTGCTAAGTCTTTAGCCCAACGCCAGTTAGAAATATTTCTTACATTTTGAAAATAGCTTCCTCCATCTTCAGGACTTTTCACTTCTAAAGCGGAATAATCTTCCCACTTGTCTGGGTATCCTATTTTTATGGTTAATTTATTAAGTTTTTCAACAGCTTTCGATTTAGTTTCAGCAGACATCCATGTCAAATTGTTAATTCTAATTTCATAAGCTCTCATTACGTTTTTAATCATTTTCATTGCTTTAGACTTTGCTTCAGCAGGGAACATTTTTTCAACATATAATTTTCCTAGTGCTTCGCCAACTGTTCCATTCACCACTTGCAATGCTTTTTCATGTCGAGGTCTTTGTTTTATTGCTCCAGTTAATGTTTTTCCGTAAAACTCCCAGTTTGCAGTTTCAATAGTAGTCGACAATTGACTTGAAGCCCCTCTTAACAACATCCAGCGCATGTATGCTTTCCAATCTTCTACTTTATTTTCTGTAAATAAAGTTTGTAATGAACTCATATATCTAGGTTGAGAAACGATTATAGTATCAATTTTTGAAATACCTATTCCTTTGATGTAAGTATTCCAATCTATAGAAGGAAGCATTTTTTGCAAATCTGAAATAGCAGTTGGATTGTATTGTTTTTTACTATCTCTTCGTTCCACACGGTCTAATCTTGGCTTTGACATTTGGATTTCTAATGCAAGAATTTTTTCAGCATTGGCTTTAGCCTGTTCAGGAGTTTCATTTAAAAATTGTAGCATTTTTGAAACGTGAAGGACATATTTCTCCCTTTTTTCTTTAGAGTCTTTATCTTCAGAAACATAGTAATCTCTATCAGGTAATCCTAAACTACCTGGGCCAACGCTAACAACATTTCGAGTACTATTTTTTTCATCTGCACCAATTCCAATACCAAAAAAACCAACCCCTCCACCTTGGGCTTCGGTTTCCATCATTAATTTTTGTAAATCTTTGACGTTTTTAACGGCATTTATTTTGGCTAAATAAGGAGATAAAGGGGTGATCCCTTGTTTATTTCTTGCCAAAGTATCCATTGCAGCTTTATACATAATAATCGCTTTCCCTTGATCGGTATTTGATTTGTATTTTGGATTATTTGTAGCCTCTTTTAAAATTGCCAAAGCATCTTTATCGGTATTTTGTCTTAATTCGTCAAAACTTCCCCAACGTGTTTTGTCAGCCGGAATTTCAGTATTTTTTAGCCAGGTGCCATTTACAAATTTGAAGAAATCCTCACTTGGTTTTACCGATTTATCCATAAAAGGAACGTTAATCCCAGGTGTTTTTATGGCCGCCTCTTTTTGTGCATTTGCTGACAGTCCTATTAAAGCAGGAATAAGGAACAACAATGTCTTATTTAATCTAAGTTTCATAATTAGTTAATATTTTAGTTAGACTTCAAAAATATCAATTATTTTTTTAATTAATGTTAAATTCTTTTTTTTTGATGGGGATAGTATTTTCAATATTTTCATAAAATTAAATCAGTAAATTCATGACTTACTATTTTACTTTTGTAAATTTGTAAAAAAAAATAAATGCTTTCTTTTTTCAAAAAATACAAGTGGTTTTTGATTATTGTAATTTCACTTTCTACAATAATTTTATCTTTATTTTATTCGGCATTAAAACCTAAAAAGACCCTTCCAATTTATAATCCTTCGATGGTAAATCCTGAATTGGTAGATTCTACAGTGCAATATATAAGTAAATATCATTCTATTGCCGATTTTTCATTTACCAATCAAAACGGAAAAATAATTACCCAAAAAGACTATGAAGGCAAAATTTATGTAGCCGATTTTTTCTTCACTACTTGCGGTTCAATATGTCCTAAAATGACAACTAATTTAGTGGAGGTCCAAAAAGCATTTATCAATAACCCCAAAGTAATGTTACTCTCCCATAGTGTTTTTCCTGAAACAGATAATGTTGCTGTTTTAAAAGAATATGCTATTAAAAACGGGGTGATTGACAGCAAATGGAATTTGGTAACGGGTGATAAAAAGCAAATTTACAGCCTGGCTAGAAAATCGTACTTAGCTGTAAAACTAGGAAAACCAGAGGAGTTGTACGACATGGTTCATACCGAAAATTTCGTTTTGGTAGATTCTAAAAGGCGCGTTAGAGGGTTTTATGACGGAACCAATAAAGAGGACATAAAACGATTAATTGAAGACATTAATTTTTTGTGTGCTCAATAAAGGGATAATTTCCATTTGCCTTAGCATTGTTTTGCAATTACTAAAAATGTCATAAAACTGATAATTATCATTTGATTGAATAATATTATATTTACTTTTGCAATCTAAATTCAATCTAAATAAGGTTTGCGAACTACAATAAATTCTCTCAAAAAAGGCGAAACAGCAATAATCAAAGAATTTGATATTGATGCTATCCCATTAAAGCTATTGGAGATGGGCTGTTTGCCAGGGAATACCGTTCAATTACTTCAGATTGCTCCATTTGGAGACCCCCTTTATTTAAATATTAACGGCTCCCATCTTGCAATTCGCATAGAAACTGCAAATGAAATTGAGGTTGAAATTATAAAATCCAACTCCCAATGAGCAGTTATAACATAAATGTAGCCTTAATTGGAAATCCTAATACGGGTAAAACTTCTGTTTTCAACGAATTAACTGGATTGAACCAACAAGTGGGAAATTACCCTGGAATTACTGTCGAAAAAAAGATAGGGTTCTGTAAATTAACCTCAAAAATAAAAGCAAATATTCTCGATTTGCCTGGAACCTATAGTCTAAATGCCAGTTCTATTGATGAAAATGTAGTAATAGAATTGTTGCTAAACAAAAACGACAAATTATATCCCGATGTAGCTCTTGTAGTTACCGATGTAGAAAATTTGAAACGAAACTTGTTGCTTTTTACTCAAATAAAAGACCTTGAAATTCCAACTATATTAGTCATAAACATGGCTGATAGAATGAAATTTAAAGGAATTTCATTGGACATCCCCTATTTAGAAGAACAATTTAAAACCAAAATCGCCTTAATTAGTACTAGAAAAGGAAACGGAATTGAAGAATTAAAAGAATTAATTATCAATTATAAATCACTTTCTACGGAACCATGTTTGAATGCCTCTAGTATAGACCCGGACTATTTTGAAACCTTACAAAAAACTTTTCCAACGCAATTGCTTTATAAATTGTGGTTAGTAATTACTCAGGATGTCAACTTTTTAAATTTGGAGAGAAATGAAATTCAAAACTCCTACACTAAGTCTCATTCCGATTTGAAGCGATTGCAGCAAAAGGAAACAATCAAAAGATACCAGTTTATAAACGACATTTTAAAAGTGGGTCATAAAATAGATTCTTCTATTGCAAAAGATTTCCGAAGTAAATTAGACCGTGTTTTAACCCACAGAGTTTGGGGTTATTGTCTCTTTTTTGCTATTTTATTTTTTATCTTTCAATCTATTTTTGAGTGGTCAAAAATACCGATGGAATTTATAGACACTACTTTTGCAGATTTAAGTGTATTGGCAAGCGAGTCTCTACCATCAGGGGTTTTAACCAATTTAATTTCCCAAGGAATCATCCCCGGAATTGGGGGGATATTAATATTTATTCCACAAATTGCCTTTTTATTTTTATTTATTTCTGTGTTAGAAGAAAGCGGTTACATGAGTCGTGTAGTCTTTTTGATGGATAAATTAATGAGAAAATTTGGTCTTTCGGGTAAAAGCGTGGTTCCTTTAATTTCGGGTACAGCTTGTGCTATTCCTGCTATTATGGCCACAAGAAACATCGAAAATTGGAAGGAAAGATTGATTACCATTCTAGTTACGCCATTCACTACTTGTTCTGCAAGATTGCCTGTTTACGCAATTATTATTGCATTG
The DNA here is from genome assembly GCA_947460615.1 of Bacteroidota bacterium. GTDB lineage: Bacteria > Bacteroidota > Bacteroidia > Flavobacteriales > Flavobacteriaceae > Flavobacterium. The sequence continues at coordinate 33,711 of CANHHG010000005.1, read as the reverse complement.
GTAATCCCAGATACTAGAGTTTTCGGAGTATTTAATTTACAAGGATTAACGTTGATGTTGCTTTATCTTTTAGGATTTGGGATGGCGATTTTTTCGGCCTATATTTTAAATAAAGTACTTAAAATTAAGGGTAAAACATTTTTTGTGGTTGAAATGCCAAACTATAAGTTGCCAATGTTCAAAAATGTGGCGATCAATGTTATTGAAAAAACGCGTTCGTTTATTTTTGGAGCTGGAAAAATAATACTTGCCATTTCAATTGTTTTGTGGTTTTTGGCCTCTTATGGCCCTGGAAAGAAATTCAATGATGCCGAGGCAATTATTACAGCTGAAAACACAAATTCCACAGTATCAAAATTAGAATTCAAGGATAAAGTGGCGGCCTATAAACTAGAAAACTCGTACATTGGAATAATGGGAAAAGCCATAGAACCTGCCATTTCACCTTTGGGTTACGATTGGAAAATTGGGATTGCCATTATCAGCTCATTCGCCGCTAGGGAGGTTTTTGTAGGGACTTTAGCCACCATTTATAGCGTTGGGGACAATGACAATGACAACACCATAAAGAATAAAATGGGCGCCGAGATTAATCCTGAAACTGGGGCTAAAATCTTCAATTTTGCCACTGGAATTTCATTGTTACTTTTTTATGCTTTTGCCATGCAATGTGCAAGTACTTTGGCGATTACTAAAAAAGAAACCAATACTTGGAAATGGCCTTTGGCACAACTTGTTTTCATGAGCGGACTGGCTTATATCGTGGCTTTAATTGCCTTTCAAATTTTAAAATAACTCCAAAATGGCACAAGAAATAATAGCTTTTATTACGTTAGGACTGGCACTGGGTTATTTGACAAAGAAGTTCTTTTTCAAGAAAAACACCTCTAAAAAGTGTGGTCCAAACGATTGCGGCTGCTCTTAATTTTTTATTAACAATCCGAAAAATTCTCTTTTTTGAAGTGATTCAAAAGCAACTTATTCTGTAAGTTTGTAGTATGTATGCTTTAGTCGATTGTAATAATTTTTATGCTTCCTGCGAACGTGTTTTCCAACCGAAACTCAACGGTAAACCGGTTGTTATATTATCTAATAATGACGGATGTGTAATTTCTAGAAGCAACGAAGCTAAGGTCGCTGGCGTTCCAATGGGCGTTCCTTTGTTTCAAATTAAAGACTTAGTAAAAGAAAAAAACATAGAAGTTTTTTCTTCAAATTATGTACTGTATGGCGATTTAAGTAATCGTGTAATGAAAATATTAGCGCAGTTTTCACCCAATTTAGAAATTTATAGCATCGACGAAGCATTTCTCAATTTTGATGGAATGGCAATTTCAGATTACGATTACTATGGAATTGCGATGAAAAGCAGAATTCAAAAATGGGTTGGAATTCCGGTTTGCGTTGGTTTTGCACCTACAAAAGCATTGGCGAAAGTAGCGAACAAAATTGCCAAAAAATTCCAAGAGAGAACTTCCGGAGTCTACACGATCGACACCGACGAAAAAAGAATCAAAGCGCTTAAATGGACTAAAATCGAAGATGTTTGGGGCATTGGAAATAGAACTACTAAGAAGGCAAAACTTCGAAATATCCATACTGCTTTCGATTTTATTCAGCCACATCAAGAGCCTTGGATTCGAAAAGAGTTGGGTGTGGTAGGTCTTCGTTTAAAGTATGAATTGGAAGGAAAGTCAGTGTTGGATTTAGAACCTATTCCCAATGCTAAGAAAAGCATTTCTACGACAAGAAGTTTCCCAAAACAAATTGCTGATTTCGATTTATTGCGAGAACGAGTAGCCACTTTTGCGGCTATTTGTGCTGAAAAATTGCGCAATCAAAACTCGTGTTGCCATACTGTTATTGTGATGTTGGTTATTGATAGGCATACCGTTAAAACATCCAAGTACTATTTTAATATGGCGGTTACTTTGCCATTTGCAACCAATTCTACTTTAACTATTTCTAACATTGCCATTTCGATATTAAAAAAATTACTTCACGGAAATGAAAATGTCAAGTTTAAAAAAGCAGGTGTAATTGTAACCGAATTTATCCCCGAAGACCAAAAGCAATTTCAATTATTTGAAGAAGAAAATCCCAAACATTTGGCTTTAATGCGATCGATGGATTTTCTGAATAAAAAGATGGGAGATAAAAAAGTGAAGCTGGCTTCGCAAAATTTGAATCTTACTTGGAACATGCGACAAAATCATTTGTCACCAAAATACACTACTAATTTCAACGATATTCTTGAGGTAAAATGTCAATAAAGAAAAACAACAAACTCACTTTTTTTCTTCCTGATTTTGAAAGTGATTTAAGAATTCCTTTTGTCAAAGAAGGAGTTTCAGCCGGATTTCCATCTCCAGCTGCCGATTTCATGGAAACCAGTATCGACTTAAATAAAGAATTAAGTGAAAATCCATTGGCTACTTTTTACATAAAAGTCAAAGGGAATTCCATGATAGATGCTGGCATAAACGATAATGACGTTTTAGTTGTAGACCGAAGTTTAGAACCTCAAAACAACAAAATTGCGATTTGTTTTATAGATGGTGAGTTTACCGTAAAACGAATTCTGGTAGAACAAGATTGCTTGTATCTGATGCCAGAAAATGCCAATTATTCTCCAATAAAAGTGACCGAAGAAAACCAATTGATTATTTGGGGAATGGTTACCTATGTGATAAAGAAATTATAGTTTTTGAGGCACTAACGGTTAGTCGTTCAATTTTAAAACCGCCATAAATGCCTCTTGAGGAATCTCAACGTTTCCAACTAATCGCATGCGTTTTTTACCTTTTTTCTGTTTTTCCAATAATTTACGTTTACGGGAAATATCTCCACCATAACATTTGGCGGTAACGTCTTTACGCAAGGCTTTTATCGTTTCACGAGCAATAATTTTAGCTCCAATAGCCGCTTGAATAGGAATATCAAATTGCTGTCTTGGGATCAATTCACGTAACTTTTCACACATTTTTTTACCAATATTGTACGCGTTACTTTCATGAATTAATGCCGAAAGGGCATCCACAGATTGTGCATTTAACAACACATCCAATTTTACTAATTTTGAAGTTCGCATTCCTATTGGTGAGTAATCAAAAGAAGCATACCCTTTAGAAACGGTTTTCAATCGGTCGTAAAAATCAAATACAATTTCTGCCAATGGCATATCAAAATTCAATTCTACTCGTTCCGTAGTTAAGTACGTTTGATTGGTAATCACCCCTCTTTTTTCAATACACAAACTCATTACATTACCCACAAAATCAGCTTTGGTAATAATAGTTGCTTTGATATATGGCTCTTCCACGCGTTCTAATTTAGAAGGCTCCGGCAAGTCCGACGGATTGTTGACTATAATAGCGGTTTCAGGTTCTTTTTTGGTGTAAGCCAAGTAGGAAACGTTGGGAACGGTGGTAATCACGGTCATATCAAACTCGCGTTCCAATCGTTCTTGAATAATTTCCATGTGTAACATTCCTAAGAATCCGCAACGGAAACCAAATCCTAAAGCGGCAGAACTTTCAGCGGTAAATACCAAAGAAGCATCGTTGAGTTGTAATTTTTCCATGGAGTTACGTAGTTCCTCAAAATCTTCTGTGTCAACAGGATAAATTCCTGCAAAAACCATGGGTTTTACGTCCTCAAATCCCGTAATCATATTGGTGGTTGGTACTTTTGCATCGGTTAAAGTATCACCTACTTTTACTTCTTTTGCCTCTTTTATCCCAGAAATTAAATAGCCCACATCACCGGCAGAAATCACCTGTTTTGGGACTTGATTTAATTTTAATGTCCCAATCTCATCGGCAAAGTACTCGTTCCCGGTAGCCATGAATTTAATTTTCTGACCTTTTTTAATTTGTCCGTTTTTAACTCGGAAAATAACTTCAATTCCACGGAATGGATTGTAATGTGAGTCAAAAATTAATGCTTGTAAAGGTTCGTCAACATTACCTTTTGGAGGAGGAATTCTTTCGATTATGGCTGCCAAAATGTTCTCCACACCCAAACCAGTTTTACCCGAAGCGTGAATAATTTCGTCTATTTTACAACCTAATAAATCCACAATATCATCGCTAACTTCTTCAGGATTAGCACTTGGTAAATCTACCTTATTCAAAACAGGAATAATTTCCAAGTCGTTCTCCAGAGCCAAATACAAATTAGAAATGGTTTGTGCCTGAATACTTTGAGCCGCATCTACAATTAAAAGTGCACCTTCACAGGCCGCAATAGAACGAGAAACTTCATAGGAAAAATCAACGTGGCCGGGAGTATCAATCAAATTCAAAATATAATCTTCGCCTTTGTATTTGTACTCCATTTGGATCGCGTGACTTTTAATGGTAATCCCACGTTCGCGCTCCAAGTCCATATTATCTAGCAATTGCGCTTTCTCCTCACGAGCCGTAACCGTTTGGGTAGCTCCCAGTAAACGGTCAGCAAGCGTACTTTTTCCGTGGTCGATGTGTGCAATAATGCAAAAATTCCTTATGTGTTTCATGCTTTATTAGGGTCAATTTTATTTGAGCGTGACCACAAGGGTCGGGCAATTAATTTGCAAATATAGTTTAAATTCAGCACTTTCAAATAGCTGAAATTGGTCTTTATTCTATTATCTATTTTCTATTCTCACAAAACCCCTATCTTTGCAAAAATAATTCGATTATGCCCAAGATAGGCAACATAATATTACCCGATTTCCCATTGCTTTTGGCTCCAATGGAAGACGTTAGCGACCCTCCATTTCGTAGATTGTGCAAGCAGCATGGCGCTGATTTGATGTATTCTGAATTTATTTCCTCGGAAGGACTTATCCGTGATGCGATTAAAAGTCGAATGAAATTGGATATTTTCGATTACGAACGCCCCGTTGGAATCCAAATATTTGGTGGTGATGAAGAAGCCATGGCGCTCTCCTCAAAAATTGTAAGCACGGTAAATCCTGATATTATTGATATCAATTTTGGTTGCCCTGTAAAAAAAGTAGTTTGCAAGGGCGCTGGTGCTGGAGTTTTAAAAGATGTCGATTTGATGATTCGATTAACCCAAGCTGTAATCAATAGTACCAATTTGCCGGTAACCGTAAAAACGCGTTTGGGTTGGGATGATTCTTCCATAAATATTGATGAGGTTGCAGAACGCTTGCAAGACATTGGCGTGGCCGCCTTAAGCATTCATGCCCGAACTCGCGCTCAAATGTACAAAGGTCATTCCGACTGGTCGCACATTGCTAGGGTGAAGAACAACCCTAGAATTACGATGCCAATTTTCGGTAACGGCGACATCGATTCTCCTGAAAAAGCCCTCAAATTTAAAAATGAATATGGCGTAGACGGGATTATGATTGGTCGTGCTGCCATTGGTTATCCGTGGATATTTAACGAAATAAAACACTATTTAGAAACGGGAGAACATTTGGCTAAGCCAACGGTAGTCAACCGAGTTGAAGCAGTTCGAAATCACCTTACTTGGGCGATGGAATGGAAAGGGGAAAGACTTGGAATCGTGGAAACACGACCACATTATGCCAATTATTTCAAAGGAATTCAATCGTTTAAGGAGCACCGTCAAAAACTAGTTACCCTAAGCACACCAGAAGAGTTATTTGCTGCTTTAAATGAAATTGAGGACGTTTATGCTGAATATCAGTTTTAAATTATTTCAATAATTTTTTGCTCACGCGACTACTTGCAATCAACGAGGCAATAAAGCCTAACGAGATGATGGTTCCTAAAACTATTACCACATTTTTAAATAAGAAATTTACAGGATAAGCTAGGGAAGGGGTAATCATGATGACTTCAAATTGCTGTTGGATTAATATTAACACCATCCCAATGGAAAGCCCCAAAAGACCCCCTAAAACACTTAATAAAGTTCCTTGAAGTAAGAATATTTTTCTCAAATCTTTAACTTCTGTTCCTAAATTATAAAGGGTTTTTAAATTCCCGCGTTTGTCTAAAATCATCATGATAATGGCTCCTGCAAGGGTAAATAGCGTTAGAATAATCACCAAAGTAAACAACAAATAGATTGCGGTATTTTCTGTATTAAGCATTTTGTACAAAGCGTCATTGAGTTGCGCTCTGTTTTTAATGGTAATTTTATTATTGAAGATATATTGTAGCTGCTCTTTTACTTTATTTTCGTCGGTATTGGGTTTTAATTTTAACTCCAATGTGGTAATTTGATTGGGTTGAAAACCAAGTAATTCCCGAGCTACATCAATATCTGCAAACACGTATTTAGAATCTAAATCTTCGCTAACAGCATATATTCCCACCGGGTTTAAACCTATTTTTACAAACGCATCATTTGGGTTCTCTATGGTTCCTTTTCCAGGTTTTGGGGCAAATACCTCAAACGCATTATTGAAATCGAAAATCCCTAACGATAACTTTTGAGATATTCCATATCCAACAACTACCTGCGAAGTGTTTGGACTAAGCCATTGTCCGTTGAACAAGCTTTTTTTAACATTACTTACTTGGGTAAAATTGGCATCTACCCCTTTTAAATAGGAAAACTGTTCTTTACCATCAAACATAAATAGCGCTCGTTCTTCAACGATTTTACTGAAAGAAATAACGCCATCCAAGGCCTTGATTTTTTTCTCCTGGTTAGGTGAAATGGCATATGATTTTCCTAAAGTGCTGCTTATTTTTAAATCGGGGTCGAAGTCATTGCTGAAGGACAAACTGAAATTCACCAACCCACTAAAAATGGATAATACTACAAATAAAACCATCGAGCTTACAATAATTCCAAGCGAAGCAATGCCATTAATAATGTTGATCGCATTATTTTTATTGGCACTTTTTAAGTAGCGCTTGGCTATGTAATAGGGGAAGTTCAATTTATGTGGCTCTTCGTTTTTCTAAAAGATCACGGTTTTCGATTGGATTTTCTTTTGCCGCCAAAGCGTTATCAATCTTTTCGATATAGTCTAGGGAATCGTCAATGAAGAAAGTCAAATTAGGCACTTTTCTCAATTGCAGTCGTACGCGTTGAGACAAATCGTGTTTTATTAATTTGGTATTGGATTTTATTGCGGCCAAAGTTTCAGCAGCTTTTTCCTGTGGAAAGATGCTTAAATGCACGGTTGCAACTGATAAATCAGAAGTCACGAGTACTTTTGAAACGGAAATGACCAAGTTAGAAATTCCATTTTTACGAATTTCACCTTGTAAAATATCCACCAAATCGTTTTGGATTACGCCACCTATTTTTTTCTGTCTATTTGTTTCCATAGTGCAAAAATACAATTTTTTTGAGTTCTAGCGTTTCAAAGGTTCAAAGCGATACAATTTTTTATCTTTGTTTGATAATAAAAGTACTAATTTTACTATTTATTTCAGATTAAGCTGATACCAACTATCCCGATTATCCATAATAAAATATAAATGAAAAAAATTGAACACATTGGAATTGCTGTCAAAAGCCTTGAAATTTCAAATTTAGTTTTCGAAAAACTCTTTGGCGCTCCAGCCTATAAATCGGAATGGGTAGAAAGCGAAGGCGTTAAAACTTCCTTTTTTATGAATGGACCTAACAAAATTGAATTGTTGGAAGCGACGCATCCAGAGAGTCCGATTGCGAAATTTTTAGAAAAAAAGGGCGAAGGAATTCATCACATTGCTTTTGATGTAGAAGATATCGTTTCGGAAATAGCGCGATTAAAAGCGGAGGGCTTTGTAGTTTTAAATGAAGTTCCTAAGAAAGGCGCTGACAATAAATGGGTGACTTTTCTTCATCCAAAAACCACCAATGGAGTTTTGATAGAGTTATGTCAGGAAATGAAGTAAATGGATTGAAGGTTGGTATTTATTCGAAAAGGAAACCTGAATCCCTTTCAAAAAGATTTGCAGAGAATGAAAAATAGTAGTAATATTGCACCTCGTTAAAGGTCCTATAGCTCATTCGGTTAGAGCAACTGACTCATAATCAGTAGGTGCTTGGTTCGATTCCAAGTGGGACCACCACAAAACCCTTGTAAGTATCAGTATTTACAAGGGTTTCTTATTAAAAAGTTGAGCAAAAAGTTGAGCATAACACCGTGCTCAACTTTTTTTGTTAGGTTTAATTAATGATTTTTTGAAAAAGACAATTGAGTTTAAATTGTATTAAAACACCTTTATATAGATGGTTTTCCCTTTTGTAAAATCATCAAAACAATAAACCATAAAGTATTTATTAGGTGCTGGCGTCTTTTTTTCGTAAGGAATAGAATCCATACTAACAACCCCAGTATCCTTGTCTACCTTATAAATATAGGCTGTGTAAGAGTAGTTCGTGTGTAACTTATTGCTTAATTCAAAATCTCCAAAAAATTTAACGTATTCCAATTTAGAGATATCTAATTTGTAGTTGTCCATTAATTTTTTTACCGATACGGAATCTCGTTTCCATAATTTGTGGTATTCATAATAATTTCCAGCTTTTATGGCCATTTGGCCAAATGATAAATTTGAAATAAATAAAATACTAAGAAAAAATAGCTTTTTCATTGTTTAAAATTATTTAATTAATAAAAATTATTTTTAAACGTAATTTTAAATCATTGTAGTGTATTTCTGGATTTACTATAATTAATTAAACGATGTATTTGTTGAATTATTATTTACTAGTAATAAACTAGGGTAATAGCATCTTGAATTGTTATTATTCCCAATTAGTTTTGAGGTTAAAATTCAAATTAAGCAGGAGTACTATCTATTATAAAAGCATACAATTTTGAGTCGATATTTTCGTTTTCAATTATAAGAAAATCAGTTATAAGAAAATTGAAAAATTATATTAAGTATGAAAAAAGCATTTTCCATATTATTAGTATTAATCACTACTTTAGTTAATGCTCAAGTTATTGACTATAATAATTTTGATAAAAAACTTTTTGAAAAGGTCTTGTTTGATAAATTAAATGAGTACCGGAAATTAAAAGGGGTAGAAACTTTGCTTTGGTCTAAAACCATCTACTCGCAAATTACGGTACACCAAATGAAAAAAATGATTAAAGTAGATAGACTTTTTCATCCTGATATGAGACCTATGTGGGATTCATTAAGAGTTCGTCAGTTAATTGCAAACGAATCCGATAAATTGGTTGGTGTTAAAACATCTGTGAGTATTTGTTCAGGGGCTTCAATGACTCTTTATGAAAACGCTTATTGGACAGGTAACATTGACGGAACTTATGATGATTTAGCGGAAAGAGCAATTAAAGGCTGGGAAAAATCTTTTATGCACAACGCAACTCAATACGCATCTTTTGAAAATCATGGTAAACCCGGATTAGCGGCTTGTACTGTTGGTATTACATCTAGAGGTATTTATGTAACATTTAACTTTGTTGAAGTACGTAGAAAAAAAGAGGGATAGTATTTTATTGTTTTAATAAATTAGGTTAATAGAATCTTGAACTGTATTGTTTTTTGCTATTTTTGTTTAATTAACAGAAATAGATTTAAAATCTTATAGTTAAAAAAACAGTGTTTGCTATATTTTTCGCTCTTGAAAGGTCTAAATTTCATTACGAAACGGGAATGTAAATATTACAAAGTGATAAACCTAAATTTACAATTTTGGTTTATTTAAATAATCCAAATACTACAAGAGGAGTAGATGGTTCAGTAGTAGCTGGAAATGTTGTGAAAAGTATTGCTGAAAAAATGATGTAACTATAAAAGTTAAGGAGGTTTAATTTTTTTTAATAATGTTATGGATTATATAGATAATGAAGATACTTCCTCTATTGCTATAAAAGAAGAGGTAAGGAAACAAAAGAACCTGAAAAAAAATAAAGCAATCTTCGATGCAGTTTTTACAATATTGTATCTAATTTTAGTAGCATATTTTTCTATAAATACTTATTACAGCAATAATTACAACAATCATGAAGTGCTTGCGAGATTTGTAATAAGTTTTGTTTCATCATTTGGTCTTTCTTTGGGTACTTTAGCTCTCCCTTATTTCATTTTTAAAAGAATTTTATTTGGAAAGTTAAATCCATTTTCTAGTGATGTTAGTTTAATTTTATTTCCGTTAATTATTTTTGGTATTATTTTAAATTTTATGTTTGATTTCATAAGATATTATAAAGATAATTTTTTATTTCAGCCATTAATTGAAGTTTCTTTAGCAATTATTATTTCCTTCATAATTACAAGAAAAATTTATTTTTATATTTTCAAAAAACAAGATTCAAACGATTAATCAATCTTTATGAAAAAATTATTTATAATTGTTATAGTATTTGTAACGTCTTTATCTTATTGTCAAACGGCAGAGGAGTATATTATAAGTGGTAATTATAAAGATTATTTACATGACTATCAAGGAGCAATAGCAGATTTCTCTAAAGCAATAGAATTAAGTCCTAATGATAGTCAGGCTTATGTAAACAGAGGTCATTCTAAAGCTAAATTAAAAGACTATCAAGGGTCTATAGCAGATTACTCTAAAGCAATAGAAATAAATCCTAATTATAGTGATGCTTATGTATACAGAGGTTTATCTAAACGTGATTTACAAGACTATCAAGGGTCTATAGCAGATTACTCTAAAGCAATAGAAATAAATCCTAATTATGATGAAGCTTATGTATATAGAGGTTTATCTAAAACTCATATAAAAGACTATCAAGGGTCTATAGCAGATTACTCTAAAGCTATAGAAATAAATCCTAATGGTGCTTATGCTTATTACAACAGAGGTGATTCTAAACGTAATTTACAAGACTATCAAGGAGCAATAGCAGATATCTCTAAAGCAATAGAATTAAGTCCTAATTTTATTGATGCTTATTATTACAGAGGTCTTTATAAATTAAAGCTAAATCAAAGTGAAAGTGCTTGTTTAGATTTCAATAAGGCAAAAGTATTAGGAAGTCAAGAAGCTTTAGAAATGATAAATAAAAATTGCAATAAAAAATAAACATCAACACCAAGAGCAACCTAAACAGTTGCTTTTTTATATACTACAGTGATACACATAGCAAAATTAGTAATTATGCATAATATAATACAATAATTATAACGTTTAATAACTACAACATTACGTAAACTAAATGTTAATTTTAATTTATTATAATTAAGTTATATTTGAGAAAATATTAATTATGAAAAAAATATCACTTTTAATCATTTTGTTGTTTTTAACCGCTCAAACTATCCAATCACAAACCGTGGTGTTAGATACCAATGGGGTAACTGTTAAATGGACTGGCACTACAGTTCCATCTCCCTATTTTGTTCAAGCCAACCCAAGAGGAACAGGAATGGAATGGTTTGCTATTGTAAACAATTCAACTAAAATTAATATTACAGATTATGCTAAAAACATTCAATCAGGAATAACTTATTTTACAAGGCCAAGTACAACAACCCCAATTCCTTTTAATAATATAGTAACCACTCTTGTAACTGATATGACTCAGTTATTTTATTTGGCTTCCTCATTTAATCAACCAATCAGTTCTTGGGATGTGAGTAATGTCACCAATATGAGTGTTATGTTTCAAGGCGCAACTACATTTAACCAACCTATTGGAAATTGGAATGTGAGCAATGTGAATAATATGTCTCAGATGTTTTATGGAGCTTCTTTTTTTAACCAGCCTATAGGTTCTTGGAATGTGATTAATGTGACTAATATGCAAAATATGTTTTGTAATACTACAAACTTTAATCAAAACATTAATTCTTGGGATGTTAGTAATGTAACTAGCATGTATGGTATGTTTAGTGGTTCGACCAGTTATAACCAACCAATTGGATCTTGGAATGTCAGGAATGTCATAAATATGTGTGCTATGTTTTATAATGCTATCTCCTTCAACCAACCTATTGGTTCTTGGAATGTTGCTAATGTTACTAATATGGGCAGTTTGTTTGAAGGCGCTTCAGTCTTTAACCAACCTATAGGTTCCTGGAATGTAGGGAATGTAACTAATATGGATAGTTTGTTTGAAAGCACTCCGTTTAATCAATCAATTAGTTCTTGGAATGTGAGTAATGTGACTAACATGGGATATATGTTTTTTTTTGCTACCGCATTTAACCAACCAATTGGTTCTTGGAATGTAAGTAATGTAACCAATATGACTCTTATGTTTCGAAGCGCGACCACTTTCAACCAACCTATTAATTCTTGGAATGTTGGTAATTTGACTAATATGGAGGCTATGTTTTATGGCGCTTCTTCCTTTAACCAACCAATTGGTTCTTGGAATGTAGGGAATGTGACTAATATGACGTCTATGTTTACAGGCGCTCAACTTTCTACCGCTAATTATGATGACTTATTAATAGGTTGGTCTACAATAAGTCCAAATGAAACGCCTTTAAAACCAAATGTAGTTTTTTCGGGTGGTAATTCTAAATATTGTAATGGTGCTTCAGCTCGAAGCTCTATAATAAGCACTTATGGATGGACTATCACAGATGGCGGTCTTGATTGTTCAAGTTTAGACGCAGAAGAATTTGAGACAAATAGTTTAAAACTATATCCTAATCCAGTTTTAAGTATCTTAAATTTAAAAACAGACCACAATTTTATCAATCAAACATATACTATAATTGATGGTTTAGGAAGAGTGGTTTTAAATGGGAAATTGAATGAAGTTGACACCACCATAAATGTAGAGCAATTGTCGAAAGGCATTTATTACTTAAAAATTTCTGGCAACAGTGCAACTAAGTTTATAAAAGAGTAAATAACACAATTAATACGAACAGTTCTTAAAATTAAAAATTATGAAAAAACTACTTTATTACCCGTTGTTAATTTTATTTTTATATGGCGCATTGGCATTTGATTATTATCAATTACAATCTCCGCCAAATGAAATAAAAATTGGAGATCAAATATGGATGGGAGAAAACTTGAATGTACAGAGATTTTCAAATGGCGATATTATAAAAGAAGCCAAAACGGACCAAGAATGGATTAATTATTGTTTAGCCGAAAAGCCGGCATGGTGTTATTATAATAATGACCCAAAAAATGGATTAAAACTAGGTAAATTATATAACGCATACGCACTATTAGATAAAAGAGGATTGGCACCAAAGGGTTGGCATATTCCAACACATGATGAATGGGGTCAGCTTGAAAAATTTCTTGGAAAAGAAAGTGCTGGTGAAAAATTAAAAAGTAAAACCGGTTGGAAAAAAGGATTATGTTCTAATTCAACAGGGTTTTCTGCCCTTCCGGGTGGTTTTCGTTATGGAGAAGGAAATTTTATGCAGTTAAACGTTGATTGTTATTATTGGGCACTTCCAGAAGGAGAAGATGATATTAAATTTAAAGAATCAAACACACGTTATTTATCTGAAAATAATTCCGAATTAACTTGGGGCAGAATTGATTGGGGAGTTGGATATTCAGTACGATGTATAAAAAATTGAATGGATTATTATTTTTAATCCTAATACACCCTAATTTTGTTAATTTAGGAAAAAAGATTCCAACTGGAACGAATAAAAAAGCCTTACAGAAATGTAAGGCTTTTTATTTTATTTGTTTTTAAGACTAATGATCATCCATTTTTTTATTTTTTTCCCTTTATACTTTGGTCCATTTTCAGTCTCTTCATAATCTTGGATTAATTTATATTCAACCACAGCAGTATAAAGCTTTCCTATTGATTTAAAACTACCACCCGTATCCTCAGCAACATAATACTCCTCTTGTATTTTATCAATTATGTTATTGTCTTTAATTTTCTTATCTACATTATGAAAATCATATTCACTTCCTTTTTCAACATCTTTAAAAGAGATATAGCAATTATCTCCGCATTCATAACTTATTAGTTTAAGAGTCAATGTTTTTTTCTCTCCAAGCTTTTGAGAATAAGCAATACTAGTAATTAGTATAAGAATAAGACTAACAATATTTTTCATTTTTTTCATTTTAATTTATTTTTTTAGGTTTCAAAAAGTTTTTCAAATATATAAAAAAGGATACTATTATTTAATAAAGTATGCCAATTGTTCATTCATCGGATAAAAAGAATACAGAAAGACAAGGTGTTTTTTGTTTTCATAAATTTTCTATATATTCGTAATATGTTAATTTCTATCAAATGAAAAAAGCCCTTTTAACCTTATTATTATTAGCAGTAGTTCAATGCAGTTATACCCAAGTTTTTTATAATGCTGAAAGTAATAATCTTCGTTATGCTGGCGGAATGAAACCCGAGGTTTTCGAAAAACTAAATGATGATGAAAAAACGATATTAAATGAATGTATCATTGAGTGTGGCGTTAAGCCTGAAGAAGTTATTTGGGTTACCAAAGAAGTCTATGACAAATTAGAAAATCCCGATTATTATAGCACCAAGGTAGTCTTCAAATCCACTTCTAATAGAAAGGGAAATACAAACAACTATGAAGGTCAAAATAAACTAGTAAAACCTCAATTTATGGTGTTTTTAGATCGCTATAATGGTGAATTTGAGATTATATTGCAAATGTATTATTGATTACCGTTATTCTCTTATACATCGAACAAAATAGCCCATTATCCAACTGGTAGAATAATTCATCAAATCGTCAGTGCCTTTATAAAGATTATAATAACGGGTATCTTCTTCTAAGGTTTCGGAATTTTTAGACCACCAAGTACAAGAATCTTCCAATCCGCCAAATCCTACATCACGCCATCCGCCAGGCAAAGCATTAAATCCAAACGCATCGTCTAGTTTTTTTTCTTCCCCCCAAGCGGTAGCCGACTTTAATTTGGCACCCGCAACTGAGGCTCCTCCTAATTCTTTAATTAAGTTTTCCCAGTCAACATCACTTGGAATTCGCCACCCTTTTGGAGCCAAACCTCTTGGGTCATACAAAGCAAAACGATTGTAAAGCTTTCCATAAATTTTTCCGTTTTTAGTATCCATTTCATAATAACACCAAGCGGGTAGTTTTTCAAAGCCTGCCTTTTCCCATTCATCATTTGTTTGCGCTTGTAGAATTAGGTCTCCATTTCGGAACTTATGGGCATCTAAATTCGCGCCCATCCAGGTTTGACTTCCAATTTTGACTTCTTTTTGAGCCCAAATGCTGTTGCTGAATATCAGAAATACAACAATAACCAAACTGTAAATTTTAATTCTTATCATAATAGATTAATTTAAATTTCTATATTTTGAATTAACGATGATTTGCCAATTTTATTATTTAAGCAACAAGATAATAAAGAGGGCGGAATAGAATTAAACGTTTAATAACGAATCATATACGTTAACTAAATCATCTTTTTTTTTATTGAAGATTTTGATTTTAGTTCAATTATTTTTTTAATTTTGAATGAATCAAAATTATATAAAATGAAAAAACTACTTGTTCCATTTATCGTATTGGTCTCTTTTGTAATCACTTCTTTTACAATCGATAATTTATCAGAAAAACACAGTAAAACCGCTGGCGACGAAAATTGGTATTTATGTTCCACCTGTTGTAAAACCAAAAAAGCAACTTCTGCACCATGGGAAAACGGTTGTAAAAGTTCTTCAGGAACTCACAACTTTCAATTTTGTGGTAAAGCAGGGGATTATAATTATACCTGCAGGAAATGTGATGCAGAAGTGTATTTAACCTCAGGTACCTCACCAAGCGCCTCAAAATGTTGTGCTACCGGAGGGACTCATACTTGGTATCACAGGTAAACTTAAAATTTCAAAGAGTTGTTATTTTTATAGCAACTCTTTTTTTTGTGGATAATTTGATTATTAGTTTCTATGGTAACTCTGAATAATCAATTCAATCACTTATACTTTTTTTAAAATAAATTATAGTCCATATGTTCATTAATAATATTACAGGGTAGCTGAAAACTGTTTAGAGTAGGCATTTAAAAAAATAATATTCAAATGAAAAAATCTTTTCTATTATTAATTACTTTTATTTCTTTATTAAGTTGCTCTAAAAGTGACAACACTACAGTTTCAACAGCAACAACTTCTCCTTTTTTTTTCAGCCCATGTTGGAAAGTGGAAAACAACATTTACAGCTCAAAACTTAGATCAAATACTTTTGTTTTCAACTTCAAATATGTTGGTATATACTAAAGCCACGTCCGGTAGTTGTTATAATTTATTTCAATCACAGGGAGGTGGTACAGCACAAGTATTAGAAGATTCTGCTCAAAGACTTTCAGTTTTTACTTCAAATATTCCAGCTTCTTCCGTTTTCAGCGCTAGTGATGTAGCTATATTAAATGCTAATGGCTATACAACTGTTTCTATTTCAACTGTATTTTTACACACTTCTTCAACAGTAATTTCATATGGGTCAGTAACTTATGCAGGAAATTCAACAATTCAATTACTTACAATATCTGCTAATTATAACTCAATACCTAGTTTTGTGAATTGCGCAGGTAGAATGTCAGGTACTAACGAAACTACAAAGTTTGTTTTGACAGAAAAGGCGAAATTATTATTAAAAAAAAATTAAAAATAACAGGGTAGCCGAAAACTGTTTAGAGTAGGCATTAAATAAAACAAAATGAAATGAAAAAAGTTATTATTTTAATTATTACGTTTTTATCAATTAGCACAATAAGTGCACAAGATTCAAAAGCTTATTTAGGAGTTTCTCTGGGATATGCCATACCTGGAGGTGACGGATCTGAAAATGTAAATTCTGGAATTAATTTAGGGTTTATAAATTTTGGGTATCGCTTTACTAAACAATGGGGTGCAACATTAAATTTAACGTCTTCTGGCTTTAGTTATAAAAATACAGCTAATGGAAGCGCAATAGGAATTGCAGCATTTTCTGTAGGACCTATGTATACAGCTAGTTTGAGTGATAAATTATCACTAGATTTAAAACCTCAATATGCTTTTAGCGTTGCAGGAGTTCAAAAGGACATTCCAATTGGAATTTATAAATACGATGCAACTTATAAAGGAACAGGATTTGTGTTAGGAAGTTCATTAAATTTTGGTATGAGTAAAGGGTTTAAATTATCCCTAAACTTAGATTATACAAGCTTTAATTTTACCGAAGTAGAAGTTCAAGGGTCAACAGCTTCTGTAAGCACTTCTGCTAACCAATTAGTTTTAGGCGCTGGGTTGAGATATAATTTCTAATATTCAAAATAGTTTTCTCATAATTTGTTTGATTTAATTTATCAAACTAGACTATTTATACAAATAAAAAACAGCTATTTATAGCTGTTTTTTTTGCAAATAGGTTGTACAAAACTGACATGTCAAAACTATCTCTATCCTAAATCTTACTTTATTTTTCTATATTTGATGTAAAATCATTTTAAATGAAAGCAACCTTTTCTTTTGTAATTTTACTTATTATGTCTTTAGTTTTAGGGCAAAATACAAGTCAATATGTGAACCCATTTATAGGAACGGGAGGCCATGGGCATACGTTTCCTGGCGCCACACTTCCCTTTGGAATGGTGCAATTGTCTCCCGATACCCGAATTGATGGCAGTTGGGACGGATGTTCTGGCTACCATTATTCTGATGAAACTATTTACGGTTTTTCGCACACGCACCTCAACGGGACGGGCTGCTCTGATTTTGGGGATATTATGATCATGCCTTTCATGGGGAAACCCTCACTAGATAGTAAAGTCTATTCTTCGAAATTTTCTCATCAAAATGAAAAAGCAACCGCCGGATTTTATTCCGTGAAATTAGACAAACACAATATTGAAGTTCGCTTAACCACATCCACACGTGTTGGTTTTCATGAATATACATTTAATTCTGCCGGTCAAGCCAATATTGTCCTCGATTTAAATCACCGTGATAAATTATTAGAAGGAAGCGTTCGAATAATTGATAGTAAAACAATAGAGGTATTTCGAAGAAGCGAAGCGTGGGCTAAAGACCAATATGTGTATGCCCGAATTGAATTCAACGTGCCTTTGGAAGTTACCTTAGCCAAAGGAGAAATTACCAAATTAGAAGGGCTGTATAAAGGGAATGAAGTTGCATTGAGTTTTTCCAAACAAGTCAAAAAAGGAGAAAAAATCCTCGTGAAAGTATCACTGTCGCCAACCGGATATGAAGGAGCAAAAGGCAATAGTTCAGAAGTTAAAGGCTGGGATTTTGAAAAAGTAAAAAAGGAAGCGGAGCAAAAATGGAATTCAGAATTGTCTAAAATCCAAATTTCATCGGACAACAACGATAAAAAAACGGTCTTCTATACTGCCTTGTATCACACGATGATGCAGCCCAATATTGCTCAAGATTTAGATAGAAAATACCGAGGTAGAGACAACAAAATTCATGTTGCGGAAGGATTTGATTACTATTCTGTTTTCTCCCTTTGGGATACGTTTCGAGCTGCGCACCCTCTTTATACTTTGATTGACAAAAAGCGAACAGCCGATTTTATCAATACCTTTTTAAAGCAATACGAACAAGGTGGAAGACTGCCTGTTTGGGAATTAGGTTCCAATGAAACCGATTGTATGATTGGCTACCACTCCGTTTCGGTGATGGCCGATGCGATGGTAAAAGGCATCAAGGGGTTTGATTATGAAAAGTGTTTTGAAGCGGCAAAACATTCAGCCATGCTCGATCATTTAGGTTTGGACGCGTATAAACGACAAGGTTTTATTTCCATGGATGACGAACATGAAAGCGTTTCCAAAACTTTAGAATACGCTTATGACGATTGGTGTATTGCCCAAATGGCTGAAATTTTGAATAAAAAAGAAGATTACTATTATTTCATGAAACGCTCACAGAGTTGGAAAAATGTCTTTGATTGGAATGCCGGTTTCATGCGACCAAAGAAAAACGGAGGTTGGAACAAGCCATTCGATCCAAGGGAAATCAACAATAATTTTACCGAAGGCAACTCGTGGCAATATTCGTTTTTTGTACCACAAGATATTCCTGGGATGATTGAAGCCTACGGCGGGACAGCAAAATTTGAGGCTAAACTCGACGAAATGTTCAACAGCGAAAGCAAAACTACCGGTCGCGAGCAAGCCGATGTTACCGGATTAATAGGCCAATATGCGCATGGAAACGAGCCGAGTCACCACATGGCGTATTTGTACAATTACGTTGGGAAGCCAGAAAAAACGACTGAAAAAGTGCATTTTATTTTAGATAATTTCTATAAAAATACCCCTGACGGATTAATAGGAAATGAAGACTGCGGACAAATGAGCGCTTGGTATGTGTTGAGTTCGATGGGGATTTATGCCGTTACGCCAGGTGAAGAAAAATGGGAAAGCAATGAACCTATATTTGATTCAATAAAAATAAACGCAGAAAATGGGGATGAATTTATTGATTATAAAAAAGAATTTGTGAATGGGAAGCCCAGTAGAATTTTCATTCTTGGAAAAAAATTAAAGGAGGAGATGATTCAAAGTAGAAGTGCAATGGGATCTCAAAGGACCACGATCATTGAAAATAAAAATAGAAAATCAATTGTTCCTGTTCCACTAATTCAAGCCGAAGGAAAAGCGTTTAAAGATAAATTGGCAATCGATATTGTATCTCAAAATCCAACAGATAAAATATACTATTATATTGAAAAGAAGAATGAATCCAAATCGGCTAAAATTTGGGAAGCTTATAAAGGACAAATAATTATTGAATCCAATACCGAGATTCTGGCCAAATCTCAGAATGAAAAAGGCAATAGTGCCATCGTTTCCGCACAATTCTACAAAAAACCATCCAATTATACCATCGAGATAAAATCAAAATACAATCCGCAATATACTGCCGGTGGCGATGAAGGAATTATCGACGGAATTAACGGAACTGAAAACTGGAGAAAAGGCGAGTGGCAAGGGTATCAAAGTCAGGATTTTGAAGCCATAATAGATCTACAAACCGAGAAAAACGTTTCCAATTTCAGCGCTACTTTTCTACAAGATTCGGGTTCGTGGATTTTAATGCCAACGAAAGTCGACTATTATGTCTCGAATGATAACGTGAATTTTAACTTGGTAGGAAGTGTAGCTAATACCATAAGTCCAAAAACCGAAGTCAACAAAATTGAAAAATTCGAATACCAATCGCCTCAAGAACTCAAAGCAAAATATATCAAAGTGAAAGCCTATAATTTTGGCAAACTTCCCGATTGGCATCAAGGTGCTGGCGGCGATGCGTTTATTTTTATTGATGAAATAACGATTAAGTAAATCAACCATGAAAATTGCCTTAATCCAAGCGCCATTATTTTGGGAAAACCCAAAACAGAATCGGAATTATTTCGAAAACAAAATCATTTCTATAAGGGAAAATATCGATTTGATTGTCCTTCCAGAAATGTTCACTTCCGGGTTTACCATGAATCCAAAAGCCGTAGCCGAATCGATGCAGGGCGAAACGGTTTCTTGGTTACAAGCGTTGGCCAAAATGAAAAATTTAGCAATAACAGGAAGTTTGGTGATTGAAGAAAATGGAAATTTCTATAATCGGTTGGTGTTTGTTTTTCCTTCCGGAGAAATGAGGTCCTACGATAAAAAGCACTTGTTTACCCTCGCTGGCGAAGACAAAACGTACACTTCGGGAACTGAAAAAATGCTACTAGAATACCAAGGATTTAAAATTTGTTCCCTCATTTGCTATGATTTGCGCTTTCCAGTTTTTGCTAGAAATACCGAAGAGTATGACGTATTAATTTATGTTGCCAATTGGCCTAAACCGAGAATTAATGCTTGGGACGCCTTGCTAAAGGCACGCGCTATTGAAAACATGTGCTATACTATTGGTGTAAATAGAATTGGCGAAGACCCCAACAAACACGATTATCCGGGTCATTCTCAAGTGATCGATTATTTAGGAAACTACCTGATTGAACCTCAAGAAAACGAAGGTGTTTTTATTACTACTATAAACAAAAACACATTGGAAGCAACCCGTCAAAAGTTGGGGTTTTTGAACGATCGAGATGCGTTTACCATTTAGTTCAATTGGATAAATCAAAAGGTTGATCCACATCCCAATTGCTGCGAACATCAATTTCTTTAGGAAAATAGATGACTTCTTCAGGTTGTCGTCTTTCTAAGAAATTTCCTGAATCCCACTCCTTATTTCCATTAGCATCATAAATCACGCGAAGGGTATATTTTGAGGGTTCCAAAAACATAAAATCTATTGAAGTAGCTTTTTTAGAATATTCAGAAGCAATAACATCCCCTTTTTCGTTAGTTAATTGTACTAAAACCGGAAACTGCTTTACGTTAGATAAATTCACTCGTAAATTTCCATAATCGGATGCGTTTTTGGTGGTCACTTTATACGATAACGTATCGTTTTTCTGATTGAGATAATCCGTTAATGCCCCAGGGAGCAAATGGAATTTATAGGTTTGCAATGGCTCCTTCGGAATGTCAAACTTTAACTCTTGAGAATAATCATCATAACTTGTACTGAACTTTACATTTACAGAATCCTTATCGGTAACCTTAATTTTAGTTTCATCAAATTTCACTAAAGGCCGCGAGGAATAAATGGTAAATAGATCTAATTTAGATAAACTCAAACTTGTTTTTGGAGAAAAATTTAGGGTGTCTTTCTTTTGTTCCGTTTTCTTGAAAGTATACCATTTATTATAATTTCCATTGGAAACAGCCAAACTTAATGAATCGGCTTTTATAGGTTTGTACCAAACTTGAACGGAATCTTTAAACGGCATTTGGGTGACAATAGTTGGAATAATTTCATTCCCTTTTTTAAGTACTACTTTCATGTTTTTAGGATTACCCTCGTAGCCCAAAAGCAATTTATTTCCAGTAGTTGGAAAAGGTTTTACCGTTTTAAAAGGCAATACTTCCTTAAATAATTTTAATTCAAAAACACTATCTGTAGGAAGAGTAACCAATTGTTTTCTAAACCCAATTTTGTCGTCTTTAGGATTGAATTTGTTGTTGCTATTGGCATCTTTCATTGCCACCAAAAGGTATTCCCCAGCTTTTACATTTTCAATTTTGAAAGTTTTTAAGCTGTCTAGCGTATTGGTGATGTATCGCGGAACGGATTTATAAACTATTGAATCGGTGAATTTACTATTCACCTCGTACAACATCACCGAAACAAACGAATCTTCTTTTTTATTCAACGCGTCTTTAATCGTTCCGCCTACTTTTAACGAATCGATGTAGCTGCCCGTAGAAAAAATATACTTGAACTGGTTGTAAGGATTTCCCTCATTATTGTCTTCAATACTCTGTCCGAAATTAAAACTATAAGTCGTATTTTCTTGTAAGGTGTCTTTAATTTTGATATTAATTATTTTGCTCGGAGTCATCGGTGAAACCTCCGGATTGTATTTCATTGGAGGCGAAACAATCAACTGCTTGTTTAGGTTTTTCAATTTCACATATTCGTCAAATGTCAAATTTATTTCTTTCCCTTTAAAATTTACGCTTAAATTTTTCGGGAAACTCGCCTTCAAAACTGGGGCAATAGTATCTTTTAACCCGCCAGTAATATATCCGCGTTTAGCGCAACCAATAACGGTTAGCGCTAATAAAATAAAAATAAATGGGAGTTTGTTTTTCAACATGCGTTTCTAAATTTGATGACACAAATTAACAATTATATTTTCTGTATTCGAAATCTTTTGACTTTTTATTAGGAGCTATTCCGGCTATCCTTCCAAATCCTCGCTAAAAACTCGGGATTTTCCCTTCTATCCGGGCTATAAAAAACAAAAAAAATCCCCGTTTTTCAACAGGGATTAGATTCATTTATATTTAATTTTCGTTGGCTATTCTGCGATCGCGCAACCAATATTTAGTTCTTTTCACTAAGTAGAACATCACCGGAACCATCACTAGGGTTAAAACCGTAGCATAAGTCAATCCGAAGATAATGGTCCAAGCTAAAGGGCCCCAGAAAACCACGTTGTCACCTCCAACATAAATGTGTGGATTTAAATTGGTCACCAACGAGAAGAAGTCAAAATTCAAACCAATTGCCAATGGAATCAATCCTAAAATAGCCGTTAATGCCGTTAACAAAACTGGTCGTAAACGAGATTTCCCTGATTGGATAATTACGTCTTTAATTTCAGCAATGGTTAAATCATCATGCGATGTTTGCTTGTTTTCACTCACTTTTTCATCCATCAATAACACAAAGAAATCCATTAACACAATTCCGTTTTTCACCACAATTCCAGAAAGGGCAATAATTCCCATCATAGTCATCAGGATCACGAAATCCATTCCTGCAAAAACATATCCGTAGAAAACCCCACTGAAGCTTAGTAATACGGTGAACATTATAATTGCCGTTTTCGAAATAGAATTAAACTGCAACACAATGATAATCGTGATACTTGCTAATGCTAAAAGCAAAGCGCCAAATAAGAAACCTGAATCTTTTTTCTGTTGTTCTTGTTCTCCAGAGAAAGAATAGGTAATGTCGCCTGCCATTTTATAATTGGCCGCTTTTAGTTGTGCTTCAATTTGTTTTGTGATTCCGTCTCCATTGGCTCCAGTAATAACATTGGAATAAATCGTCATGATTCGTTTTGAATTCTTACGTTTTATTTGGTTGAACGTGAATTTTTTCTCGGTTGTTGCCAAAGCTGAAATTGGAACTTGGATAATTTGCCCGTTGTTTTGATTTCTAAAAGTCACCGGCTGATTGAACAATACACTTTCGTTTTTACGTTGGTCTTCTTGTAAACGCATCACGATATTGTAATCGTCTTTACCTTCTTTATAAGTAGAAATTTCTTGTCCGTAAATAGCTCTACGCATTGTAAATCCTACTTGTCCCGTGGTTGCACCTAAACTACCGATGCTTACCCGATCCACGTTTACTTCCATTTCTGGACTTTCTTTATTCACATCGATATTTAATTTCTCAATTCCTTCGATGTTTTTCGAATTGATGAATGCAATAACTTTATTGGCTTCAACCAACATTTCATCGTAGTTAGTTCCCGATAATTGCAAACTGATTGGGTATCCAGAAGGCGGTCCATTGGAATCTTTCTCTACGATAATTTTTGCTCCAGCAATTGCTTTTACTTTCGAACGAATTTCTTCTAAAATGTCGCTTGTATTTACGTCTTTTCTGAATTTATATTCTGTGAAATTCACCGTTACTTTTCCTTTATAAGGCGTTTCTGATTGGTTTCCAGAATCTACATTTGGATTTCCAGCACCTTTTCCAACTTGTGAAACGATGCTTTCTGCCAAATAATTTTCGTCATTTTCAACGTATTTTGATAAAATGGCAATCACTTGTTTTTCAACAAACAAATTGGCTTTATTGGTTTTTTCAATTTCTGTTCCTTGGGGATATTCAATATAAACGATCGCCTGATTTGGAATGTTTTTTGGGAAAAATAAAACATTTCTAGGGAACACGCCTAACAATATCACTGAGAAAATTAACATAGCAATAATCCCAACTAAGGCAATTAATGATTTTTTTCCAGTTAGTATTTTACCAAGGAAAACTTGGTATTTTTTCTCTAATCCTGGGAAGAAACTGTGTTGGAAATCTTGAGTCCATTTGAAAATATACAAATGATAAGCCCACATTAAAACCAAAGCTATAATGATTAAATGACCTATGGCTTTCATCCACACGGTATCGGAAATATTCCCTGGGATTACAAATAACAATCCTGAAACGATAAAAATAGTTGTGTATTTTTTTAACGCTTTTTTAGAGATATTTCTATCTTCAATATCCATAAAACCACCTGTCATAGCTGCATTAATTACCATCGCTACAAATAACGAAGCGCCTAATACACAAGATAAAGTAATCGGGAAATAAACCATGAATTTACCAACCGTTCCAGGCCATAATGCCAATGGAATAAAGGCCGCTAAAGTGGTTGCCGTTGATGATATAACTGGCCATGCGATTTCGCCAATACCAATTTTAGAAGCTTCAATTCGCCCTAAACCTTTTTTCATGTTGGCAAAAACGTTGTCTACTACCACAATTCCATCGTCCACTAGTAGACCTAATCCCATTACCAATCCAAATAAAACCATGGTGTTCAAAGTGTATCCAAAAGCGGATAAAA
Organism: Bacteroidota bacterium; assembly: GCA_947460615.1. Taxonomy (GTDB): domain Bacteria; phylum Bacteroidota; class Bacteroidia; order Flavobacteriales; family Flavobacteriaceae; genus Flavobacterium. The sequence continues at coordinate 8,686 of CANHHG010000005.1, read as the reverse complement.
TAGCAAATGCCATCAACATGGAAAGTGGAATAGCGGCTCCAACGAAAAGGGAATTTCTCAATCCCATCGTGAACATTAACACAATCATTACAAGGATAATTCCAAAAATAATGTGGTTTGAAAGCTCGCTTACTTGGTGCTCCACCTTGCTAGATTGGTCGTTGGTCATTTTGACACTCAAATTTTTTGGCAAGGCATTTTCTTGCGCTTTTGCCACAATTTCTTTCACCTGGTCCAAAGCGGAAATCATATTTTGACCGGAGCGCTTTTTCACATTAAGCATCACCACTTCTTGACCGCTTTCACGAGCGTAAGTTGTTTTTTCTTTTTCTTTGAAATTAATAACCGCAATGTCTTTTAGGTAAACGGTTCCACCAAAAGATTTCACCACTACGTTTTCAAGATCTTTGGGATTTTTGATTTCACCCACAATTCGAATGTTATTTCGCGATCCTTGTGAAATTAAATTTCCACCTGACAGTGTCATATTTTCATATTTCACTGCATTTTGAATGTCGTCGAAACTTACTTTTGCGGCGTTCATTTTGAACACATCAATCGCAATTTCAACTTCTTTGTCATCCACACCTAGAATGTCTACTTTTTTTACTTCAGGGACATTTTCAATCTCGTCTTTAAGGTATTCTCCGTATTTTTTAAGTTGTTGCGTGGTATAATTCCCTTTCAAATTAATATTTAATATCGGCACTTCTTCCGAAATATTAATATTAAAAATGCTTGGTTCTACCTTACTTCCATTATCAAGATTTGGCCAATCGGTATCGGCTTTCGCCATATCGGTTTTATCTTTAATTCGGATTTTAGCTTCTTCAATAGTGATGTTTTGTTCAAATTCAACCACTACTATTCCGTAATCTTGAAACGAACTTGAGGTTACCTTGGTAACGCCAGAAATATTTTTAAACTGATCTTCCAGCGGTTTGATTACCAATTTCTCAACGTCTTCAGAAGAGTTTCCTGGAAATACAGAGGAAACGTAAATTTTGTTTTCTAAAATTTCAGGGAAATTTTCACGAGGCATATTGATATAGGCCATCGTCCCCATAACTATTATAATAAAAGTTAAAATGTAAACCGTAATTCGATTGTCTACCGCACAACTTGAAATGCTAAATTCTTTTTTTTGATGACTCATTTTATTAAAAATTAAGTTTCATTCCTTCAGATACTGTTTTTACACCGTCGCCAACAACCATTGTTTTTGGCTCTAAACCGCTTAAAATTTCTGTGAAATTATCAGACGTTTTTCCCACTTTTACAATTACCTTTTTAGCAATTCCAGTTTTATCTTTTATTGCAGTTATTTCAAATACAAACTGATTTCCCTCAGCATCTTCTTGAATCACATTCGAAGGAACTACCACTGCTTTTGAACTAGTATAATCTGTAATTTTAAGTTTTGCTACTTGGTTTGGTCGCAATAAATTATCTGTATTTGGCACTGAAACTTCTATTCCAAAACTTCTATTGTTTGGGTTGATGTTATTCCCTACTTGGCGTATTTTACCATTAAACGATTTCCCTAAAGAAGCCAAATAAACGCTTACTTCAGTTCCCACTTTTAATTTTCCAATGTAACTTTCAGGAACCGTTGTTGAAACGAACATGTTATTTAAATTTACAATTCTCATCAATCCTTGACCAGGTCCAACCACTTGTCCTCTTTCCGCAATTAACTCATCAATAACCCCATTAAATGGAGCAATAACTCTAGTTTTTGCCAATTGAGCTTTCATTTGAGAAACCCTTTTTTGTTGGCTTACCATATTGGTTTGTGCTTGTAAATATTGGATTTCAGAACCAATTTTTTGATCCCATAAACGCTTTTGTCTTTCGAATGTTGTTTTTGCTAGCGCCAGTTGGTTTTCTAATTGAGCCAATTGCTGGCTTAATCCACCATCGTCAATAGTTCCTAAAACCTGACCTTTACTCACTTTTTGTCCTGCAATTACATTAACCGTATTTAAAATTCCTGCAAATTGCGGGTAAATAATTAAGTTTTCTTTGGTGTTCACATTTCCTTGAACTTCCAAATAGTGACTAAAAACAGTATCTTTTACAGTTTCCAAAGTAACTAAAGCCTCATCCGTTTTTTTAACATCCAATTCCGCAATGGCATTGTCTAGTTGTGTTAATTGTGTTTGTAATTCGGCTCTTTTTGCTTTAATAGAAACCAAGTTTTTTGAAGCAATTAAAGAATCAATATTGGCGTTTTCTTCTTTCTTTCCACAAGAGAATAGTAGTGCGGAAATGGTTGCGATTAAAATTATTTTTTTCATTTTTAAGGTTTTTTCTTGATTATTTTTTATTAATTACTTTTTCTAAACTTGCTTTTTTATTGATAACATTCACCATCGATTGAAGGTAATTTTGTTGCGCTGCATACAATTGACGCTGGGCTTCGCTAAAATCGAAACTGGAGGACAACCCTTCTTTAAATTTGATTCCTTGCTTTTTCTCAATCCGCTCCGCTAAATTCAAATTGGTTTTTGCTGTTGCAAATGCTTCGATGCTAAATTCATATTCGCTTTTCGCATTTGCATATTGTAATTTTAATTTTTGTTCTGTTTCTGTAAGCTGTGTTGTTGCTTTTTCATAGGCTATTTTCGCTTGTTGCGTTCTAGCATTTCTCGCAAAACTGCTGAATATTGGCACATTCAAACTAATTCCCATATTCGAATAATTCAACCATTTTTGATTGCTGGTAAAAAATTGAAATTGGTTTCCAAATGCATTATAACCTACATTTACAACTGCTGCCAAAGACGGTAAAGCCTTCGTTTTTTGTAATTTTAATTCCAAATTACGTTGCTCTTGAAAATTTAATGCCATTTGGTAATAGATGTTTTGGGAAGGAGTAAATTCAACCTGAGAAAAAGCCGCATCCAAATTCTTTATCGCAAGATTATCCAATTTGTCTTTTAGTTTTAACTCATCGTCAATATTTAATCCTAAAGAAATTTTCAACATGTTTAAAGCTATTTCTCTAAGTCTTTTTACATTGTTTAAATTACTATTAACTGTTGAAAGTGTAATTTGAAGTTGTTCTACATTCTCTTCTTCAATTAAACCATTTTTAAAAGTTTCCTTGGTGTCAAACAATGTTTTCTCCAGTATTGCTTTATTTTTTTCTAATATCAAAATACTTTCTTCGGCTAATAAAACATTACCATAGGCGTTGATTACCATTTCTTTAACCTCCAGGTCCGTTTTTTCTTTCGAATTTTGGTAAAATTTTAAATACGTTTTGGACGCTTGCAACGCTACTATGTAGGAGCCATCAAAAAGTAACTGACTTAAAGTGGTTCTGGCATTCATGTTGTGTTTTGTCCCAAAAGCGACTTCGGCAAATTCACCAGGATTTCCTCCAAAGAATTGTGCTGGAATAAGTGATTTTTGTAATTCAAAGTTATTTTGATAGTCTAAACTAGCATTAATTTGAGGAAGCCCCATGGCTGTTGTTTCCCATTTTTTACTTTTTGCAGAAGCAATATCTCTTTGAGAATTAATGGCTTCATAATTATTGCTTAATGCATAATTAATTGCTTCGTCTAAACTAAACGAGTTGCTTTTTGGTTTTTCTTGCGCATTTGCAATGAAGGCTAAAGACAATACACTAATAAAAATTAATTTTTTCATTGTTTTTCGATGTTCAATAATTGTTTTTCTAATTCTGCAATTCCTGCTGCTGTAGCAATTGCTCTGGTGTGGTATTCTAATATTTGTAATTCTAATTTTTGGCCTTCTTTCTCTGAAACGGTTTGCTCTTTAATGCTGAAAAGCAAATTATAGTAAAATTTGACAAAAGTTTCCACTGGAATTTCATTTCTGTAAAGGCCTTGGGCTATTCCCTTTTCAATGTTATTTTTGAATAAAGTGTTGCATTCATTCCTTTCTTTTGCCATTACTTTTTCAAAAATGGAAGGGTAATGTTTTTTTAGTTGATAAACTGGGGAAGTATCTGCTGATTTAAACATTTCCTTGAACATCTTTCTAATTTGATAGTTCTCCTCAATTGCATTGTAATTCAGCGCAATAATTTGACCTACAATCTCGTGAATTTCTGAGTGAATCATATCGGTAATTTCCTCAATCAGAATTTCTTTGTTGCTAAAAAACTTGTAAATGGTTTTTTTAGAAATGCACATTTCTCCCGCTATATCATCCATAGTAACGCTCTTGAAACCTAGTTTCATGAACAAATCACTGGCTTTAGACATAATTTTCTCTCTCATTTGATAGGGGAAATTTTTTAATTTGGCGCAAACTTACGACGGAAACTTTGAATACCAAAACAGTTTCCAAGCATTTACAATTATTTAACATTTAAGAAAGTTTATAGTTCAAACTTTTTTGAGTTTCTTTGTAAGGCTCAAATAGTACAATCACTGCCAATTCTATTTTTAAAAACAATAACAAATCAAGAAGCATGCATTCTATAAATCAGTATCAAGAATTTATTGCGAACTATTTAGAATCTCAGTACGAGACTAAAGAACCCAAAAATCTTTATGAGCCTATTCATTATATTTTAGGATTAGGTGGAAAAAGAATGCGCCCGGTTTTAACGTTAATGAGTGCTGAGGTTTTTGATGCCGATTATAAAAAAGCATTACCAGCTGCTCTTGCTGTTGAGGTTTTCCACAATTTTTCTCTCATACATGATGACATTATGGATGATGCCCCGTTACGAAGAGGAAATGTTACCGTTCATGAAAAGTGGGATATCAATACTGGAATTCTCTCTGGAGATGCTATGTTAATTTTAGCCTATCAATATTTTGAAAAATACGATCCAGCCATCTTCAGGGAATTAGCAAAACTTTTTAGCAAAACTGCGTTGGAAGTTTGCGAAGGGCAACAATGGGATGTGGATTTTGAAACTCGTACCGACGTTTCAATTCCAGAATACCTTAAAATGATTCAATATAAAACGGCTGTTTTGGTTGCTGCCGCTATGAAAATGGGTGCTATAATTGCTGAAACTTCTGAAGAAAATGCCAATTTAATTTATGATTTCGGTTTGAATTTAGGACTCGCCTTTCAATTACAAGATGATTATTTAGACGCCTTTGGAAATCCAGAAACTTTTGGAAAACAAGTAGGTGGCGATATTATTGAAAACAAAAAAACCTATCTCTATTTGAAAGCACTTGAATTTGCTAACAATGATCAAGCGGAGAAATTAGTCCATTTATTTTCTATTCACCCTAATGATAGTTCCGATAAAATTGCTGCGGTTAAAGAAATATTCGTTGCATCTGGTGCCGCTCAAGAAACTAAAAATGCGATTCAGGACTTTACTTTTAAGGCTTTCGATACTTTACAGAATATTAGCATTGACAATGATAAAAAAGAAATGCTTAGAACTTTTGGTGAAAATTTAATGGGACGAAAAGTTTAATTTTAATGAGTTCTAAAACATTTATCGCACCCATAAATTCCGATTTATTACTGAGTGAAGCTTCAAACGACAATTTATATTCCAAATTAATTGAGCAAATCAACAAAGATTTCAATTTGGCAAATGAACCAATTGATTTTCCAATGTCAATTTCAGCGGAAGAATTAAAAGGGGAATTACACGAAAAAATCTATCGATTAATTCAGTATAAATTCGCAGAATATCTCAATTTACTATATATAATTGATGTCCCCGAAGATCAAATAAAAAAATTAGACGGATCTGATTTAGTTATTTTATCCGAACAAGTTTCTTTTTTGATTTTAAAAAGAGAATGGATGAAAGTGTGGTTTAGAAATAATTATTAGACTAAAATAATCCGTTTAATTCCGCATCTATTTTATTAATAATCATTCCTAAATCTTCAGGATTATTCACAAAATCGATAGTATCAACTTCAATAATAACCAGTTTCCCTTTGGTATAGGAAGAAACCCAAGCTTCGTATCTTTCGTTCAAACGATTTAAGTATTCAATAGAAATTGAATTTTCATATTCGCGGCCGCGTTTGTGAATTTGTGCAACCAAATTAGGAATAGAACTTCTCAAATAAATAAGCATGTCAGGAGGAGCCACAAGACCTTCCATTAAATCAAAAAGAGAGCTATAATTTTGAAAATCTCTATTGGTCATCAACCCCATAGCGTGAAGGTTGGGAGCAAAAATATGAGCATCTTCATAAATGGTTCTATCTTGAATTATTTTTTTTCCGCTTTCGCGAATTTGAAGCACTTGTCTGAAACGACTATTTAAGAAATAGATTTGTAAATTGAACGACCAGCGTTCCATTTGATGGTAAAAATCATCTAAATAAGGGTTGTCAACTACGTCTTCAAAATGAGGTTCCCACTTGAAATGCTTTGCTAACAAGCGAGTTAATGATGTTTTCCCCGCTCCTATATTTCCTGCTATAGCTATGTGCATTATGGTAATTGTATTTTATAATTCTTAATTTGTCGATCGGTAAAAATAGATAAAATTTGGTCTTTGTAAATAAAAAAGTCAAAGCTTTTATCAACATTTTGTACTTCTTTGGTTTTATTGGATTTAAAATCTAGAAAATACAAGTGTTCTCCTTTGGAATAAACAATCATATTTGAATTTATTATTTGGATTTTATCAAAATCAGGAACTTGTCGAATCAAATTTATTTCTCCAAATAAATTACAAGAATACCAGTTTAATTCGGTGTCAATCCATTGAAAATTATTAAAATCAGATTCGTAATGTTTGAAATTTCCAGGAAAAGAAGTTGAAATCCATTTAAAATCATCATTTACACAATTGAAAAGCCCTATTTTTTGTGAAATAGTATCGTAAAACCATAATTTATTTTGAGCGGCAATTCCAATAGCACTGGCAATTATAGAATTTTTATTTATATCAGAGAAGGCTATTCTTTTAATTTCATTCAACTGATTATCTAATAAAACCACAGCATTAAATCTTTCAAAGAAAACAGCAATTTTTAAAGGATTTTGGGTGTCAATTTTAAGTATTTTCCCTAAAGCAAGGTTTTTGTATTGCCAAATTTGTTCATGATTACTTTTGTATAAAACCCCATTTTCTTCATAATAGCGATGGGATAAAACATCAATTGCTAAAAACCGATTTGCTAAAACGGAGTCTGTTGACAATAAAATAGCCGAAGTACTTTGCCCTTTACATGGGGAAATCACTAAGATAAACAAGCTAAGTAGTTGAATAAAGGTTTTCATTGAACGCTAAATTACGATATTAGTTTATAGATCTTCAGTTTTAATAATTTTATTTTAACATAAATTTTGTAACATTAAATATAGTAATTCTTCATATTTGCACGTCAAAAATGTCTATTTTTATAAATTAATTAGAGTAAAAATCTGAATTTAGAATATATAAAAACCAAAATTATGTTAAAAAAAACAATACTATCATTTGTATTTAGTGCTTTAGCATTTGCAAATGTTCAAGCGCAAGATTTCCAAGGCATGGCCGTATACGAGTCAAAAACAAGTACTTCTGATTTTAAAACCCGTTTTGAAGGGAATAAAGACATGACTCCCGACATGCAAAAAATGATTGAGGATCGAATGAAAAAAATGTTTGAAAAAACATTTATCCTGAATTTCTCAAAAACAACCTCCATTTATAAAGAAGAAGAAAAATTAGAGGCTCCAGGCCAAGGTGGACAGGGCGGCGGAATGAGAATGATGAGCTCAATGATGGGCGGTGGCGGAACTAATTTTAAGAATATAAAGGACAAAACCTATGCTGTAGATAAAGAATTTATGGGGAAAGAGTTTTTAGTTAAAGATTCATTACCTAACTATGCATGGAAATTAGAAGGCGAAACCAAATTAATTGGCGGTTATACTTGTTTTAAAGCCACTACCGTTCGACCTGTTAGTCAAACCGATTTTAGAAATTTCCGACCAAAAAAGGAAGAAAAGAAAAAGGAAGAAGCCAAAGACGAAACTAAGAAAGCAGAGGGTGAAACGAAGAAAACCAACTTCATGGAAGACTTTGAATTACCAAAAGAAGTTACTATAACCGCTTGGTATACCCCTGAAATTCCAATTAGCCAAGGACCCGAAAATTACTGGGGATTACCAGGTTTAATTTTAGAAGTAAGTGATGGTAAAACGGTTGTCTTGTGTTCTAAAATTGTAATGAATTCTAAAGAAAAAGCAGAAATTAAAGCACCTTCAAAAGGAAAAGAAATTTCTCAAAAAGAATACGATGAAACCGTAACTAAGAAAATGGAAGAGTTCAGACAAATGAACCAAGGAAGAGGCGGAAATGGGACGATGCAAATTAGAATGGGGCGTTAATTCTCCATAAATAAAAAACATAATGAAAAAAATTCTTTTATTATTATTGGTTACCACTTTGTCTTTCGCCCAAGAGTTTCAAGGAAAAGCGTATTATTTTTCTAAAACAATTTTTAATGATAAAATTAAAGTTGAAGATACAGGAGTAAATAAAGACATAGATCCTGCAATGGAAAAAGCATTTCAAGAAGCATTAAAAAAAGCATCCGAAAAAAACTATTTATTATCGTTTAATAAATCGGAATGCATTTATGAACAAGAACAACAACTTGAAAAACCTAAAAGTGTCGCCGGCGAAATGTCAATATCAGTAAGTTTTTCTTCAAGTGAAGGAAAAAAATATATAAATGCCAAAGACAAAACAAGTAGTACTGAAGACGAAATTTTC